>JAZSPE010000141.1:0-5132 GCA_045537265.1 Clostridia bacterium
GACATGGCTACGATCCGACTTAAGAAAAAGACGATTCGTGAGAATCGTCTTTTTGGTGCAGGTGGTGGGAGTCGAACCCACACGGTATCACTACCACAGGATTTTGAGTCCAGCGCGTCTGCCAATTCCACCACACCGGCTAATGCAAAATCTATTCTAACACACAAATGTGTTTTTTGCAAGTCTTTTTTTAAATATTAAATAAATCTCCCTGGCAAAAGTTATTTTCTGCCATATATTTATCAATTCCGCCCAAAACTCTGATTTTGTCAATGCTCCATTTTGGGGCAATAAGATTTTCCTTTGAGCCGTCCCCTGTTATTCTCTCAATAACAGTCTCTTTCGGAAGATAGCGAAGTTGTGTGCAGACAGTTTCTATATAATCTTCATATGTCATAGGGGTAATTATTCCATTTTCAAGCTCTTTTTCCATAACAGTATTTTTCATAATATGAAGAAGATGAATTTTAACTCCGTCAGGGCGGAGTTTCCCTAAAACTCTGGCGGTGTTTATCATATCTTCCTTTGTTTCATCATAAAGGCCGTTTATAATATGGACAGAGGTTCTTATTTTTGCCTCTTTAAGACGGTTAAAGGCGTCAAGAAAGGTATCAAAATTATGACCTCGGTTGCATTTTTCCGCCGTTTTGTCTGAAACAGTTTGAAGACCAAGCTCAACGGAAAGAAAAGTTCTTTCGGAAAGCTCTTTAAGATAGTCGATTTTCTCTTTTTCAAGGCAGTCGCTTCGGGTTGCGATGCTTATTCCTACAACAGAGGGAAAAGATAATGCTTCTTCATACTTTTCTTTTAAAATTTCAAGAGGGGCATAGGTGTTTGAATGGGCCTGAAAATAGGCAATAAGCGGAGTTTCTCCAAACTTTTTGAAAATACGCTCCTCTTCCCTTTTCATCTGAGCGGTTATGCTTCCCTTTTCGGTAAATTCAGAGGCTCCGCTAGTGCAGTAAGTGCATCCGCCCGTGCCACATTTCCCGTCAATGTTAGGGCAGGAAAAACCTGCATCCAAAGAGGCACGCATAACTCTTTTACCAAATTTCTTTTGAAGATAATAATTCAGGGTGTGATAACGCTTGTTGTCGCTTGAATATAAAAAGGGGCTCTCAGGCATTTCTCTGACTGTCAAGATAGGACTGCAAGATAAAGGCGGCGGCAATTTTGTCCACGCTGTCCTTTCTCTTTTGCCCTCTTACATTGGTTTCGTTCATAAGATTGTGGGCAGAAACGGTTGTTAGCCTCTCGTCCCATAAAATAACAGGAACATCGGTTAAAGCCCGGAGCTCTTTCGCGAATTTCTGAGACTTCTTCCCCCTATCGCCGACGGTTCCGTTCATATTTTTCGGAAAGCCAAGAACAATTTTGTCGGCATGGAGTTCCTCTAAAAGCTCTATGGCGCGAAGAACGACCTTCTTCATATTTTTTTCTTTAAAGGTTTCAACAGTTGATGCCATCATTTCCAACGAATCGCTTATGGCAAAACCTGTCCGGCTGTCTCCGAAATCTATTCCTAAAACCATTTTTATCCCCCTGAAAAAATCTTTTTTTATAATTTTATCATAAAAAATTATATTATGCAAGTTGTTGATAAATTAAAAACTAATAATGGGGAAAAAGGCGGTTTTTCTTTTAAATTGGAAGAATTTTCTGTGGATAACTCTGTGGATTGTGGGAATTAAAACCCTTTTTAATAAGATAGGGAAAAGCGTTGACTTTTATGGTAAGTGGTGGTAACATTAAAGTAATGCGATAAATTAAAGGGCGTGTTGACTATGAGTAAACGAAACATTGATATTTTAGGCGGCTCTGTTTTTAAGAATATGTGGCTCTTTGCCTTCCCTATTATGCTGACGGGGCTTTTGCAGCTTTTATATAATGCGGCAGACATTGTGGTTGTAGGAAGATATGCCGGGGAAAACTCCCTTGCGGCAGTCGGCGCAACAACTTCTATCACTAATCTGCTTATCACTTTGTTTATAGGTCTTTCTGTGGGAACAAATGTTCTTGTTGCCCAGTTTAAAGGTCAGGGAACAGCAGGAGGCAGCGAGCTTGTTAAAAAATGCGTTCACACATCAATGATTATATCCGTTCTGGGCGGAATTTTTCTCACAGCAGTTGGGGTAAGTCTTTCTTATATTCTCCTTGATATGATGGATACTCCAAAGGAAATCATAGACGAAGCCTCTTTGTATATGAGCATAATATTTTTAGGTATGCCCGCCTCTCTTATTTATAATTTCGGCTCAGCAATCCTCAGGGCATCAGGAGACACAAAAACCCCCCTTATTTATGCGTCAACAAGCGGAATTGTCAATGTTATTCTCAACTTGTTTTTCGTAATAGGTTTTAAGATGGGGGCATCGGGAGTAGGGCTTGCAACAATTATTTCCCAGTATTTATCGGCAGGACTTACCGTGAGATATTTAATGAAAGAGAAATCCGATATTAAGCTTTCTTTAAAGGAGCTTAAGATGGATATGGGAATGCTTAAAAAGATTTCAAGAATAGGCATCCCGTCAGGAATCAGCGGAGTTGTTTTTGGGCTTTCCAATGTTATTATTCAGTCCACTATAAATGGTTTCGGCGCAACAGTTGTTGCCGGAAACAGTGCGGCGGGGAATATAGAGGGTTTTGCATATATAGTAATGAATGCTTTTTCGCCAACTCTTTCCACCTTTGTCGGACAAACCTTTGGAGCAGGAAACATCAGGAAAATGAAAAAGAGCATTTATATAGGTTGTCTGGAAGTAGCTGTTATCGGGAGTTTAGTTAGTTTCTTAATTCTTGCATTTGCAGAACCTCTTTTAGATATTTATGCCCCCGGAAAAACAGAAGTTATAGCGGAGGGGGCAAAGAGATTGAATATTATTCTGTCAAGTTACTTCCTCTGTGGCCTTATGGATGCCTTAGTCGGCGCTCTCAGAGGAATGGGATCATCGATAATTCCGACTCTTGCAACAATTATCGGTGTTTGCGGAATGAGACTTGGCTGGATCTATACTGTTTTTGCGAAATATAAGACGCTGGAAAGTCTGTATATTTCCTATCCTGCGTCTTGGATTGTAACGGATGTCGCTTTGGTTATTTTTATAATTTTTGTAACACGAAAAGTTATCAAAAGCTTTGGTCCTGCCAAGGAATAATATGTTGACAAAAATCGAAAAATTTTATAAAATAATAATATAGATTTTTGTAAGGAGTTTTTTATGAAGAGAAAAGTTTCGGATTCGGTTATCAACCGTCTTCCAAGATACTATCGCTATTTAGGGGAGCTTATCTCCTCCGGCTGCGGAAGAATTTCCTCTAAGGCGCTCAGCGAGAAAATGAATATAACTGCATCTCAGATTCGTCAGGACTTAAATTGCTTCGGAGGGTTTGGGCAGCAGGGATACGGCTATAATGTTAATAACCTCTATGATGAAATCGGAAAAATCTTAGGCATAAATAAAAAGAAAACTGCTATCTTAGTCGGCGCCGGAAATATGGGCAAAGCTCTTGCTCTTAATACTAATTTTGAAAAAAGAGGCTTCTCTTTAAAAGGAATTTTCGATGCAGACAAAGAAAAAATCGGCACAACGGTTGGAAATTATGAAATTTTGGACTATAATGGGGTTGCAGATTTCATAAAAGAAAATAATATTGAGATGGCAATAATCGCCGTAAGCAAAGCCAGCGTTAATCAGGTTGCAAACGAGCTTGAAGAAATGGGAATCAAGGGCTTTTTGAACTTCTCCTATGCTGAGCTTAATACCTCCGACCATATTGCCGTGGAAAACATCCATTTAAGCGACAGTTTAATGCGTCTTTCCTATAAAATGGCCGAAAATGAGGCAGAATGTTAAATTTCAGTCTCTAAAAAAAGGATATCCTTTTTAAAAAATTAAAAATTCGTAAAAAAAGAGGATTTTTACCCTTTGTGTCGAAATACATAAAGGAGAGATCCTTTTTTGTATGTAATAAAAAAGATATAGATAGGAGAGGAAAAAATGGACGAGAGAAATCAGGAAAATATGTTTGATTTATCAAAGCTTAATGTTATTCCCGTTGACCTAGAAAAGGAAATGAGAACTGCCTATATCGACTATTCTATGTCGGTTATAGCAGGCCGTGCTCTTCCTGATGTAAGAGACGGCTTAAAGCCTGTTCACCGCCGTATTTTATACGCTATGTATGAGGACGGGCTTTACCCGACAAAAGAATACAGAAAGAGTGCGACTACCGTTGGTAATGTGCTTGGTAGATACCATCCACACGGTGACGCATCTGTTTATGATGCAATGGTTCGTATGGCACAGACCTTCTCTATGAGATACCCAACCGTTGACGGTCAGGGTAACTTCGGGTCTATCGACGGCGACCCTGCGGCAGCATACAGATACACAGAAGCGAGAATGTCAAAAATCGCTATGCATCTTCTTTCCAACATTGAAAAGGACACAGTAAACTTTGTTCCTAACTTTGATGAAAGATTAAAGGAGCCTGAAGTTCTTCCGTCCCGTTTCCCTAATCTTTTGGTTAACGGCTCAAACGGTATTGCTGTTGGTATGGCAACAAATATTCCGCCTCACAACTTAACTGAGGTTATAAACGGAATTATTGCGGTTATTGACAACCCTGAAATCACTATCGACGAACTTATGGAGCATATTAAAGGCCCAGATTTTCCGACAGGGGGAATGATTATGGGTGTTAACTCCATCCGTGAGGCTTACAGAACAGGCAGATCAAAGCTGAAAGTTCGCGCAAGAGCGGAGATTGAGACTAATAAAAACGGTCAGGAAAGAATCGTTATAACCGAAATTCCTTATATGGTTAACAAGGCTCGTCTTATTGAGAGAATTGCTGAGCTTGTTCACGAAAAGAGAATCGAGGGAATCTCCGACCTTCGTGACGAATCCGACAGAGACGGTCTCCGTGTTGTTGTTGAGGTTAAGTCCTCTGCCAACGCCACCATCGTTTTAAACCAGCTTTATAAATATACCGAAATGGAATCAACCTTCGGCGTTATTATGCTTGCTCTTGTTAATAAAATAGAGCCGAAAATCTTAAACCTTCGTCAGATTTTAGACGAATATATCTCTTTCCAGAAAGAAGTTATTGTTCGCAGAACAAAGTTTGAC
>JAZSPE010000207.1:0-1965 GCA_045537265.1 Clostridia bacterium
CTTCACATATTGGAGATTATAATCATAGGCAAATATTTTTGGAGGATAAATTATGAGTTTGATTTTATTTATTGACCGAATAAAAAATAAAATAGTCCGCTCATATAGAAAAGCGGTTTTTAGAAAAAGCATAAATTGTCCCCATAAAAGCTTTGTTTTGGTAGATAAGGTGCATTTAATCAATAAAAATGTTAAGCTTGGTAAAAATGTTACTCTCTATCCGGATGTCTGCTTTTTTGGCGATGGCAAAATTGAAATTGGAGATAATGTGGAAATTGGCAACAACACCGTAATTTATTCTTCCAAAGATGCCGGCATAAAAATCGGATCAAACTCAATGATTGCCGCCCAAAGCTATATAATAGATACAGACCACGGGATTGCAGCAGGAGAGCTTATAAGGAAACAAAAAAATACAGTTGCTCCTATTGAAATCGGTGAAGGGGTCTGGCTTGCGGCAGGAGTTAAGGTGCTTAAAGGCTCAAAAGTTAAAGACGGTGCAGTTGTAGGGGCGCAGAGCCTTGTTAAAGGCGAAATCCCTGAAAATGCTATTGCTGTGGGCATCCCTGCCAAAGTAATAAAATACAGAAGCTAATAATTTTAAAGGAGATAAAAAATGGCAAAGATAGATACTCCAATAATGATATTGTTTTTTAACCGCCCTGATGTGCTTAAAGATTTGTTCCAGTGGGTAAGAAGGGTCCAGCCAAAAGATTTATTTTTGGTCCAGGACGGCCCGAGAGAAGGGAATCCTACCGATAAAGAGAAAATCTTAGAGTGTCAGAAGGTTGTTGAAAACATTGACTGGGAATGTAATGTAAGAAGAAATTATTCTCCCGTTAACTTAACTTGCGACCACAGAGAATTTACAGGCATTGACTGGTGCTTTGAGCATGTGGACAGACTGATTGTTTTGGAGGACGACTGTTTGCCATCAGTTTCCTTTTATGATTTTTGCGGCGAGCTTTTAGAAAAATATAAGGATGATGAAAGAGTCCATATGATTTGCGGTTTTAACCGTATAAATCATTATGAGGAGTCTCCCTATGACTATGTTTTCTCCAAAACAGGGGCAGGAATTGGTTGGGCAACCTGGCGTAGAACTTGGGAGAATGTCCGCCGTATAAACAACAATAAGTTGTTTGAAAACGAAAGAGAGTATCAATATAACAACGACAGACTAAACGAGAACACAATTACAGGTAATGAAAACCTTATTTCTGTCGTTGAAAAATCCAAAGCGCTTAATGAAAAGCTTGGAAGAATAACATCCTGGGAAAAACTGTTGGGCGGAGCGGCAGAACTTTCATCTGCATTATCAATAACTCCAACTAAAAACTTAATTAAGTATAACGGAATTACCGAGGATGCAACCCATTGTTATTCAGATACAATGCTCTTAACCAAAAAGGTCCGCAAGGTGCTTACTCAGGGGGCATATGAACTGGAAACTCCAATTAAGCATCCACCATATGTTTTAAGAGACAAAAATTTTGAAGAACTTGACAGAAGGGCTTTTCTTCAAAAGAGTAAGCTCCTTAAAAAAATTGAGCTTTTCTTAAATGTGATTAAAGCAGGTCGAGCTGATATTTTGGTTGATAAAATTAAGAAGAAAATCGTTAAAAAGTAAATGCGAGGTAAGTATTATGTTAGATATGAAACAGGTGCAGGACTATATCTATGAAATATTCATAGAGTTTGACAGAGTTTGTCAAAAACACGGTCTTAGATATTCTATGGAGGGAGGAACCCTTTTAGGTGCTGTGAAATTCGGGGATTTTGTTCCTTGGGATGACGACTTGGATATTGTCATGATGCGTAAGGATTATGAGAGGTTCCTGCGGGAAGCTCCAAAGATGGTAGATTGCGAGCACTTCTATGTTCAGCCCGAGTTTTCGGATCATTGGCCTATGTTTTTTTCAAAATTACGCTTAAATGAGACAACTTGTCTTGAAAAGTATTACC
>JAZSPE010000126.1:0-2489 GCA_045537265.1 Clostridia bacterium
TTTGCTTTCAAAAAATAAAATGTATATTATAATAAAGGCGGCACCTATGCAAACAGACATATCCGCTATATTAAAAATCGGAAAATCTATAAAGTCGGCGCTTAAAAAATCAATAACGCCCTCAGGATAAAAAATTCTGTCTATTAAGTTCCCGATTGCGCCGGTCACGCAGAGGGTTATGCCCGTTTTCCCCGTAAAATGGAGGTCTTTATTCTTGATAAAATACCAAATCAAAAAGGCGCAGACAATTATAGTTACCCCAATAAAGAGCCCTCTCTGGTTTTGAAGGAGGCCCCATGCCATTCCTTTATTTCTTATATAGGTTATGGAAAAAACCCCGTCGATTACCCCGATGCTCTGGCCGATTTCCATATTTTTTGCCACAATAAGCTTTGTAACAAAATCCCCTATTAAAATTAAAAATCCAATTAAAATATACATTTTATCCTCTTTTTCATATATTAAAAATGTTCAGAAATTAACTTCCTGAACATTTTATTTTTTATTCAGCTGCAACATATTCGCCGTCTTCGTTTAAGACAAGCTTTGGAAGTTCCATTGTTACGCGCTCTAATGTTTTGATTATATCGGAAACCTCATCAGGAGCCATTTCTTCTGACTCTGTTGTGATTTCGGAAAGTTTAACTTCTTCTTTTACTTCTTCCGTTTCGTAAGACTTTCTTATAACCGGATCTGCCATTGCAAATTCCTTTACAATGCTTAGCTGAGAAGTGAGGAGAGAAATAATTCTTGTTCGGAAAATCTCAACATTTCTGCGCATTTCCTCATATTCATAATTAACTTTTGTTACTTCTTTTCCTGCATCGCTTATAATCTCGGAGGCTCTGTTTTCCGCATCCTTTATGATGTTTTCAGCCTTGGCATAAGCGTTTTTCTTAATCTCTTCCCCTGTGCTCTGGGCAACGATGATTGCCTGTTGGAGAGTTTCTTCCATTGTTTTATACTGGGTTATAGCTTCGGTTAAAGTCGCAATTTTATCTCTTGACGCAAGGTTTTCCTTATAGAGTTTTTCATAGTCTCTTGCGATTTCGCCCATGAAAGCGTCAACCTCATCTTTATTATATCCGCGCATTTGCTTGGAAAATACTTTTTCTTCAACTTCAAGTGGCATAAGCATAGCTTGGCACCTCCTAAACATATTTTTCAATTACAATGCTGTCTCTTCCTTTTTTAGTCTGTCCATTAAGCTGGCTCAGCTTAAATCTGCCTTTGCCTTTAACGGAAATTATGTCCCCTTCGCTAAGGGTTTTTGAAATATTTTCAGTTTCTTCCCAGTTAACGCTGACAACCTTCCCTAAAATCAAAGTAGCCGCCTTGCTCCTTGATGTTTTAAGAGCGGTAGCCAAAACGCTGTCAAGCCGGACAGATGAGACAGTCCCTCTTATTTCCTCGGTTTTCTTCTTCGGAATAAGGTTTTCATAATTCTCGCAGAGAGAAATTTCAATTCCGTCTCTGCCGATTTTTTCAAGGTTAGTTAAGATATAGTCCTTTATTTCACTGCGGACAAAAATGATACACCTATCCTCTGAAAGAACAATATCCCCAACCATTTCACGCTTAATTCCAAGCCCCATAAGACTTCCTAAAAAGTCACGGTGGCTCATTTCCCCTAAATTTCTCGCCGTAACGCAGAGGGCGCAGAGTTCTTCTTTTGCCTCTTCCTCGGAAACATATTCGGGGAAAGCAATAAACAAAGTTCGCTCCGCCTCGTCATAGCCCCCGAAAAACATTGTCTTAGCTGAATAAGGTTTCTTTAAGCTTTTCTGTAAAAACACTCTTTCAGACGGGGTTAAAAAGCCCACAGACTTAACCATATATTTGTTTTCGCAGATATCTATGGTGTCCTGGGCCTTTGAAAGCAAAAGCTTAGTTTCATCTTTTTGCGGCATAGGAAATTAGTTGCCCCAAGGGAAGATACCCTTGTTGCGAAGCTCGTCCTTAAAGTCGCCCATAATTCCAACATTATAAGGAGTTATAATGAAAATTCCGTTAGATACCTTCTGGATATTTCCGTCAAGAGCATAAACCGCACCGCTTAAAAAGTCAACGATTCGTCTTGCGATATCCTTTTCAACAAATTCAAGGTTCATAACAACCGGCTTTTTGTTCTTTAAATGATTTGCAATATCTCTTGCATCATCAAAAGTTTCAGGCTGCATAACAACAAGTTTAAGCTGTGCTGTTGTGTGAATTTTAACAACCTTGTTCTTTTTGCCGTCAGTTGTAACTTCGCTTTCTGCATCAAATTTCGAGCCTATTGTGGCACCGTTATTTTCTGTTGATTCATCGAAGAATTCATCATCGAAATCATCTTCCGTATTAAATCCAATCATTGTTAAAAGCTTGTTTACAAAACTCATTATGTATACCTCCAAAATATATAAAATTTTAATTATTCTCTGTGTCCGAATATGCCTGTCCCTACGCGAACCATAGTGGCCCCTTCTAAGATGGCAATTTCAAAATCT
>JAZSPE010000076.1:0-3069 GCA_045537265.1 Clostridia bacterium
GGCCAATCCGTGCCCTTTATGGAGTAGGCGAAAAAACGGCCAAACAGCTTGCAAACAGAGGATATGAGGTTGTATCTGACCTCTATAAATTAAATCCCTCAGACCTTGATTTTTTAGGTAAAACAGGCAAGGAAATATATCTTCATGCACACGGATATTGCAACAGAGAGGTAACCCCTAACGAAGAACAAAAATCGGTAGGCAGGGAATATACTTTTCAAAGCGATCTGACAACACGGGAGGAAATTGAAGAGATTATTCATTTTATAAGCAGGCAGGTTAGCAACATCCTTAAAAATAAAGAAATAAAAGGAAAGACGGTTACTATTAAAATTAAATATTCAAATATGAAAAGCATAACCCGTTCCAGAACCATATCTTATACGGATTCCGCCAGAACAATTTATGATACAGGAATAAAATTGTTAGGTTTCGTTGAACTTAATCATCCTGTCAGACTGGTTGGTGTAACTGTAAGCAATATGGAGGGCGAACAGGGGGAGAAACAGCTCTCTTTTGAAGATTTTGTTTCAGAAGATACAGAAATCAATGATAAGATTGATGATGTTATTTTCGATATAAACAAAACAATGGGACGGGGTTCTATAAAAACTGGCAAAGAGATGCTTTTTGAGAAGAACTTCCGAAACAAAAATTAAAATATATTGAAAAAAGTCGTATTTTATGGTAAAATGTTAAGTGAATTTAGGAGGTAACTATGGATAGTTATATTGAATATATGGTAAAGCGGGCAAAAAAGCCTCTTGATTATTTGCTTGTTTTTGGTGTTTTATTGGCAGGACTTGTGATAGCCTATTTATCGACTTTCTTGCTTTTAGTTCCAACCATTATGTTACTGCTCGTTGTTGGGGCAATTTATTTTGTTTATAAAATGCTTGGAAGAATAAACACGGAATATGAATATCTTATTGTAAATTACGAGATGGATGTCGATAAAATTATCGGTGGAAAAACAAGAAAAAGAATTGATTCTGTAAATTTAAGAAGAATAGAGGGTTTCGGCCTTTTAGAAAGCTCTGAGGGGCAAAAATATTTAAAAAACTCTTCTTATAAAAAGGTTGATGCCTGTGCCGATAAGAAAAATGGCGGTGCATTTGTTACTTACAGTAAAAACAGCGTTAATTATATGCTTTTGTTTACGCCAAATGAGGAAATGGTTGAATATATTAAAAAGGTTAATCCGGGTAAATTTTAATGAAAATAGGAATTGATGTTGCAGAAGTATCGCGCCTACGGAGTGCGGTGGAGAAAAATCCTGCTTTTTTAGAGCGGATTTTTACAACCAGTGAAATTTTATACTTTTCAAAATCAGGAATAAAATGGGATAGTCTTGCAGGGAATTATGCTGTTAAAGAGGCGTATTCCAAGTATGTTGGGACCGGTATCGGAGAAATAGCTTTTAAGGATATTGAGCTCTTACACGACGAAAAAGGCGCACCGTATCTCCGTGTTAAAAATGAAAAATCCTCGGTTAGCGTAAGTATAACTCATACGAAGGATTTTGCAATCGCTATTGTTTGCGGTGGAGAAAAGCGCGCAAGAAAGCATAACGATTATATTAAAGGTCTGTTGCCTAAAAGAAATGATGATGCCAATAAAAGCCAATGCGGAAGAGTTTTTATTCTTGCAGGCTCAAAAGGGATGATTGGTGCCGCGACACTTTCTGCGATGGGGGCTTTAAGAAGCGGAACAGGCCTTGTAACAGTTGGCACAGCTGACACAGAACAAAGTGTTTTGGCGACAAAACTGACCGAAGCTATGACAGTTGGTTTTGTTTCCGTTTCCGGTCAAGTGGGACTTTTGGATAAAGAAAAAATCAAGGAAATGGCCGAAAAATCAGATGCCTTTGTAATTGGCCCGGGAATGGGAAGAAATGAAGAAACGCAAAAGCTTATTTTATGGCTTATTGAAAATGTTTCTGCACCTATGATAATTGATGCGGATGGTCTAAACGCCCTTTCTTTGAATATAGATATACTAAAATCAAGAAAAGACATAACCATTTTGACACCTCACGAGGGCGAAATGGCAAAGCTTTTAGGAATATCTTCCGAAAAAGTTAAAAACAATCGAGAAGAAATTGCGAAAGAGTTCGCGCAAAGGAATAATGTTGTCCTTTTATTAAAAGGGAAAGATACGATTGTTACAGACGGAAATGAAATCTTTATAAATCCCACAGGAAATTCAGGAATGGCAACCGGCGGAAGCGGAGATGTTTTGTCTGGCGTGCTGGGAAGCTTGGTTGCTCAGGGAATGAATGGATATGAGGCCGGTGTTTTAGGTGCTTATATTCACGGACTCGCGGGGGACATAGGAACTGCTGATAAAGGCAAAATGGGGCTTATTGCCTCTGATATTGCCGAGAATTTGCCTTATGCAATAAAAGAATTATCAGGAGAGTGATTTTTTGAAGAAAAGTATAATTGCGTTTGTGATTATGCTTATGACAACACTAGTATCCTGTGGCGGAAACGGTCACGGCGATTACAGTAAGATATACGAAAGCTACTATAAAATGAATGACTATACGGCCAAGGTTAAGGTTACCGTAAACTCAGAAAACGGGGCTAATGTTTACACGGCAAACCAGAGCTTTTTATCTTCGGGAATGTATAGAATTGACTATACCTCTGACATAATGGAGGGCATAAGTTGTGTCCTTAAAGATGAGGTGCTTTATTATAAGGATGCCGAAGGTGCTGTAAATGAGTTTAAAGGATATGTTCCTTATGAAAAGAATTATATTTTTATAAATGACTTTTTTGAGAGGTATTGCAAAACCGAAGAGGCTAAAAGTCGCACGGAGGGAAGCCGGACGATTCTTACTCTTAAAGAAAACAGCGACAATCCCCAAAGGGCGTATATGGAGCTTTATCTCAATAAAAAACAAGAACCTGAAAGGCTCATAACCTATAATGATAAAGGCAAAAAAGTGATTACGGTTGAGTTTTTGGAGTTTAATCTTAATACAGGATTAAAGGAAAAGGATTTTAAACTGTAAAATTTTCATAATAGGTATTATTGATTTCGCAAGTGTCAATAATAGGG
>JAZSPE010000191.1:0-8013 GCA_045537265.1 Clostridia bacterium
CGGAAAAATTAAATACAGCGATATGGTAACCACCAGCGAACATGCCGCCTCAATGGGTGGCTCTCAGGTTTACTTAGAGGTTGGGGAGAGCATGAGTGTTGACGATATGCTCAAAGCTATTGCGGTGTCCTCGGGAAATGATGCGGCGGTTGCCATGGCAGAGCATGTTTCAGGGACGGAAGAAGCCTTTGTTGAGCAGATGAATAAAAGAGCGAGGGAGCTTGGGGCAAAAAATTCTCATTTTATAAACTGTAACGGTCTTGACGAAACCGAGGAGCATTACAGCACAGCAAGGGATGTTGCAATAATTTCCGCCGAGCTTTTAAAACATGAGGGAATCGAAAAATACCTGACAATCTGGATGGATACTTTAAGGGACGGCACATTCGGGCTTTCCAATACCAATAAGCTCATAAGGTTTTATGAAGGGGCAAACGGAATCAAAACAGGCTCCACAAGTGCGGCAAAATACTGCCTCAGCGCCTCGGCGAAGAGAAATAATATGCAGCTTATAGCGGTCGTTCTCGGGGCGCCAAGCACGGCAGAGAGGTTTTCAAGCGCAACCAAGCTGCTTGATTATGGCTTTGCAAACTATGCAATCGCGGATAACTCGTCTTATAAGGCAAAGCTTCCTAAAATCAAGGTTTTGGGTGGAACAAAGGAAACGGCAAAAACCGAAATCAACGGCCCTCTTTCCGCTGTGGTCAAGAAAGGGAATCAGGATAAGATAACCGTTAAGGTAAATGTTGAGGACAGCGTCTTGGCTCCTTTAAAGAAAGGGGATAAAGTTGGCGAGGCAATCTTTTATGTTGATGATAAGGAGCTAACCCGACGGGATGTTGTTTCCAAAGAAGATGTCCCGAAAATAAACTGTATTTTGATGTTTGGGAAATGTCTTAGAAAATGGGTAACCCTACAATAGAAAAAGCTGACGGATTTCCGTCAGCTTTTTTAAATAACTTCGCTTATTTTTTCGGGAGAGGTCATTTTAAGGATAAAATCCGTTCCCTCTTTCGCTCCCATTCGGCAAAGAATTTCCCGAACAGTTGCGTATGCAAGATGAGGATTGTTGTTCTCCTGACTGAGGTGGCCTAAGAGGAACTTTTTTGTTCCGCTCTCTAAAAGGGTAAGGGCGACTTCTCCTGCCTTTTCGTTGCAAAGATGCCCCTTATCCCCTTTGATGCGCCTCTTTAAGTTTTCGGGGTAGGCCCCCATTGAAAGAAGGTTAAGGTCATGGTTAGCTTCCAGAAGAATCTTGTCCGACCCTTTTAAAGCATTAACAACCCTCTCGTCAATTATCCCCATATCTGTTGCAACGGAAACCTTTTCGCGACCTGAAACCAAGGTATATCCAACGGGGCAAACTGCGTCATGGGAAATTGGGAAGGCGCAAATGCGGATATCCCCAACCGTAACGGGCTCTTCCTCGATAATGCGGACATTTTTCTCCGCCACTCCGTCAAGACTTTCTCTCATGCTTGACCAGGTCGCAGAATTTGAGTAAACGGGAGTATTATATTTCTTTGAAAAAAGGCTAATCCCTTTTGTGTGGTCGGAGTGTTCATGGGTCACGAAAACTGCATCAATCTTTTCGGGACTGATGCCAACATCGGAAAGAGCAGAAACGGTCATTTTACAGCTTATTCCGCAGTCTATTAAGATTTTCGTTTTTTCCGTAAAGACAAGGGTGGAATTTCCCTTGCTGCTGCTCCGAAGAGAGCAGATGTTAAGACCGCTCAAAAGTTTGTCCTCCTATAATATAAGTCCGATTAAAACCAGAAGCAAAACCCCGGGGAAACCTAAAATCCCAACCAAAAGGGCGTTAAGAGGGTTTATAGGAATCATAAGGCCGATAGACGAGCCGATTGAGTTAATGATTATGAGCATAATTCCCCCCAAAAGCCCATTGAAAACGGTTTTTAAAATCCATTTCAGAGGCTTTGTCAAAAGAAAGAAAATAAGCGCAACAATAACAATGCCCACAACATAAGCAATAGCTGAATTTGAATCAATCATAAAATCACCCATTGAAAATATATGCTTGCCCACCTTGAAAAAATCACTCGTTCCGCTCAATTTGTCCATAAACATCCCAAAATTATTCAATATACTCCCTCACTCTGAATGAAACACCGCAGTTTTTGGCGATATTTCGGCAGTTTTCGATTTCCTCGGGGGTTATGGTCTTATCCACCACCGAGAAAATTACCTCGCCAACATATTTCTTTGCTTCTTTCCCAAATTCGATAAGTCCCGAAAAAGCTGAAAGACCGTAACGACTCTGGCAAAGGGCGTCATATTTTTCCGCCGTGTCGGTGTTGAGGCTTATGGAAACAATGTCAAAAAGCCCTTCCATCTCAGGAGCGATGTTTCGCCCTGCAATAAGGCTTCCCTGCCCGTTTGTGTTAGCGCGGATTTTGATGCTTTTATCCTGTTCTTTTATCCATTTTGCAACATCTCTGCAATCGTCAAACCTTTCAAAAGGCTCTCCAAACCCGCAGAAAACCACCATATCAAAATCTTTAAGATTTCGCTTTTTGATATCTTCTATTATTTCGTTGGCGGAGGGCTCTCTATCCAGCCAGAGATTGTCCTCGCCGTTAACATTGTCCTGCTTGTCGCGGACACAAAAGGCGCAAGCGTTAGGACATCTGTTTGTAAGATTTATGTAGAGGGAATCCCCTAAGATATATGTTATAACCATAAGATTTTCCTTTCGTGATTAAAGGGTAAGGGATGGAACAGCGTTTAAAGAAAGGTCTGCTCTTTCTCCGTTTTGATATGCGAAATATGCCGCACAGCCAATCATTGCGGCGTTGTCTGTGCATAAAGACAGGGACGGATATGAAAGGGAAAGGCCTTTCTTGTTTGCCTTTTCTTCTATTCTCTCTCTTAAAAGTTTGTTGGCCGCAACGCCACCTGCAAGAGCAACTTTATCTACGCCACATTTTACGGCGCAGTCAATAAGGTGGCTTGATAAAACATCAACAACCGCCTCCTGAAAAGATGCGGCAACATCGGCTTTGTTTATCTCTTCGCCCTTTTGCTCTGCATTGTGGATATAATTTATAACTGCGGTTTTAACTCCGCTGAAGCTGAAATCAAAACCGTCTTCACCCATATTAACTCTTGGGAAATGAATTGCGTTTGGGTTTCCCTTTTCCGCTTCTTTTGATACGGCAGGGCCTCCCGGATAGCCAAGGCCCAAAACCCTTGAAACCTTGTCAAAGGCCTCTCCTGCTGCATCGTCGCAGGTTTTCGCAAGGACTTCATAAGTGTTATAATCCTTAACATGAACAATATGGCTATGCCCCCCTGACGCAACAAGGCAGACAAAAGGTGGCTTAAAATCGGGGTTTTCGATATAGTTGGCGCAAATATGCCCCTTAATATGATGAACGGGGATTAAAGGCTTTCCCTGGGCAAAGGCAAGTCCTTTCGCCGCGGAAACTCCAACTAAAAGTGCCCCCACTAACCCGGGGCCATAGGTTACGGCAAAGGCGTCAATGTCATCAAAGGTAAGCTTTGCCTCGGACAGGGCAAGGGAAACAACCTGATTGATATTTTCAATATGAAGCCTTGACGCAATCTCAGGAACAACTCCGCCATAGCGCTTATGAGTTTCAATCTGAGTATTTATAATATTTGACAAAACATTGGTGCCGTTTTCAACAACCGCCGCCGCTGTTTCGTCGCAAGAACTCTCTATTGCAAGAATTTTCATAAACATTCACCTGCGCAAAAATAAATTCAATTATATTATACTTTAATGGGATAAATTTTGCAATACTTTTATTATTGCAAAATCCTGTATATTGTGCTATACTTAACTTAATGTGGAGGGCAAAATTTATGGAAGATAAAATATACGGAAGAAACCCTGTTATAGAGGCGCTTTCAGGAGATAGAGAGATAGATAAAATATTTTTTCAGGATGGCTTAACTCACAGCCTTATTTCCAAAATAACGGCTATGGCAAAGGAGAAAAGAATCCCTTATAAGTTTGTTAACCGCAAGAAGCTGGACGAGCTCTCTGAAAACGGAAACCATCAGGGTGTGGTGGCTTTTGTTGCTATGCAAGCTTACGCTACCGTTGAAGATATTTTAGACAGAGCAAGAGAAAAAGGAGAGCCTCCTTTTATTCTTATTGCCGACGGACTTTCTGACCCCCACAATTTAGGAAGTATTATAAGAACTGCCAACGCGGCAGGAATGCACGGAATAATTATCCCGAAAAACCGAAGCGTAAGCCTTAACGCCGTTGTTGCAAAAGTGTCGGCAGGGGCTATTGAGCATATTCCCGTTGCAAAGGTTTCAAATATTGCCCAGACCATTGAAAAGCTCAAAAAAGAGGGAGTATGGGTGGCAGGAACAGACCTTAGCGCAAAAGGGTATCATTATGACGCCGACCTTAAAGGCCCTCTTGCAATCGTTATAGGAAGCGAGGGCGAGGGCATCGGCAGACTTGTTAAAGAAAAATGCGACTTTTTAGTTAAAATCCCTATGATTGGAGAAATTGAATCCCTTAACGCATCCGTTGCGGCGGGGGTGCTTATATACGAAGCTATAAGACAAAGGAGTTAATCTATGCTTGCAAAGGTTAAAAGCTCGGCGCTAAACGGAATTGACGGCTTTATCGTTGAAGTTGAGGTTGATATAACAAACGCTCTTCCTTCTTTTGAGATTGTGGGCCTTGGTGATGCGGCGGTTAAAGAGTCAAAAGAGCGAATTCGCTCTGCAATAAAAAATACAGGCCTTCATATGCCTGCTAAAAAAATTGTGGTAAACCTTGCCCCTGCAAGCGTGAAAAAAGCAGGAGCTTTATACGACCTGCCCATTTCTCTTGCTGTCCTTATGGCGTCAGACCAGATTAAAACTAAAAATATAGACGAATATATCCTCTTAGGCGAACTCGCCTTAGACGGAAGTTTAAGGAGTATAAGAGGAATTCTCCCAATGGTAATTTCCGCTTACCAGAGCGGATATAAAAAGGTTATTCTCCCAAAAGGCAACGCCAAAGAGGCGGCCATAATTGAGGGGATGGAGGTTTTCGGCGCGGAAAATCTTCGTCAGGTGGCAGAGCATATTTCAGGGGAAAACCCCATAGAAAAAACAGTTGTAAACAGCGAGGAGTTGTTTGCAAAGCGAAACGAATATGACTTTGATTTTGCAGATGTAAAAGGCCTTGAAAGCATTAAGAGAGCCCTTTTAATAGCAGCGGCAGGCGGCCATAATGTTGCCCTTTCGGGCCCTCCAGGGTCGGGAAAGACTATGCTTGCCAAAAGGCTCCCGGGGATTCTCCCTGATTTGAGCTTTGAGGAGGCTTTGGAGGCAACAAAAATTCACAGTATTTCAGGCCTTCTTCCTGAGGATGTTCCTATGATTGTGAATCGTCCGTTCAGAAACCCTCATCACACGGTTTCTGCCGTAGGTCTTTCAGGTGGCGGAACAAATCCAAAACCGGGGGAAGTCAGTCTTGCTCATAACGGGGTGCTGTTTTTAGACGAGCTTCCCGAATTTCGCCGTGATGCTCTTGAAATTTTGAGACAACCCCTTGAAGACAGGGAAATAACCATAACAAGAACAGGGGGAACAAATACATATCCTTGTAATTTTATGCTTGTTGCGGCCTATAACCCGTGTCCCTGCGGATATCTAGGGGATAAAAACCACGATTGCTTCTGCACTGAGGGGCAAATTTCAAAATATATGAGCCGTATAAGCGGACCACTTCTTGACAGAATTGATATTTTAGTCAAAGTTCCTGCCGTAAGCTTTGAAGAGCTTGAAGGGAAAAAGAGCGGAGAAACCTCGGCACAGATAAGAGAAAGAGTTAATAAAGCGAGAAAAATTCAGCTTGAAAGATATAAAGGAACAAATATTTTCTCAAATAGCCAGCTTACCCCTGAGCTTATGGAAAAATATTGCGCTCTTGATAACGCAGGAAGTAATATTTTAAAGTTTGCTTTTGAGAAAATGGGCCTTTCGGGAAGAGCCTATAACCGAATTTTAAAGGTAGCAAGAACTATCGCCGACCTTGAAAATTCTGAGAACATTCTTCCTGAGCATATAACCGAGGCGATTCAGTATCGAAACGCCGACACAGATAAGGTTTAGTTGAAAGGACTTTTGGAAAATGAGACTGCATATAGTTTTGGTTGAGCCTGAAATCCCCTCAAACACGGGGAATATTTCAAGGACCTGCTCAGTTATTGATGCCTCTTTGCATCTTGTCCACCCCCTGGGGTTTGACATAAGCGAGAAGGCGGTAAGAAGAGCAGGGCTTGACTATTGGGACGACCTTGATTTGCACGAATATAAAAGCGTTAACGAGGTCTTTGAAAAGTACCCCGAGGGCGACTTTTATTTCTGCACAACCAAAGGGAAAAAGACCCACAGCGAAATGGACTATAAAAATAACGGCGGACGGGATATCTTTTTGGTTTTCGGCAAGGAAACGAAAGGTCTTCCCGAAAAACTGCTTAACGAACATATTGAAAAGTGCATAAGAATACCGATGCTTAAAGAAAAAAGGTCATTAAACCTTTCAAACTCTGTGGCGATTGTTGCGTACGAGGTGCTTCGCCAATGGGATTTTGAGAATTTGGAAAAAGAGGGCTTTTTGCCCGAATATTAGAGGATGGGATTTTATGTTTTTAGAAAAGGAAGAAATGAAATTCATCGTGCTTTATGCCTTAAAGCAGTATAAAGCACCAATGAAAAGCGAAACCTTTTATGACATTATAACCTGGGACAAGGATATAATGGGCTTTTTTGATGCGGCGGCGGCACTTTCCGAACTTGCCACAGGGGACTATGTTGAAAAGACTTTCTATCGCAACGAGGAGTGCTATGCCCTGACTGAAAACGGGGCGAAAGCATTAGAGCTTTTCGGCGAGAAAGTCCCAAAGAGTATACAGAATAAAATTGACGACGCAATTGGAAAATTAAGATATGATACCCTCTCTGACCCGAAAGCTGTCTATGCGGAAGTTCTTCCTGTTACTCATAAGGAATACGGGGTAAAGCTTAGTGTTATGGACGACCATAAGCCACTCATAGAGCTTTCTTTAAGGATTGGAGACAAAAAAGTTGCCGAAACGGTTGCGGAAAACTTTAAAGAAAACTCCGATAAGATATATGAGGAAATTTTGAAGATTTGTATGCCGGAATAGGTAAAGAAAAATTTTTTAAAAACCTATTGCAAAAAATAAAAAGGTGTGATATAATTACGAGGTTGAATAAGCGCCGGTAGCTCAGCTGGATAGAGTGTTTGGCTACGAACCAAAAGGTCGGGGGTTCGAATCCCTTCCGGCGTACCAAAAATCCGCACACTTTCGTGTGCGGTTTTTTGCTTGGTTATTTATTTTAATCCAATAAAATAGGTTAGGCAAAAGCCTAACCTATTCTTTTTCAAACTTAATGAAGGGGAAACGCTTGCACACACATGGAACGAAGCGACCTGGGAGTTTCCTAAAACTTGCTCTGTTTGTGCGTTTTGTAACGAAGAAACAAAACTCGAAAGTATACCACAAATTAACATTTAGCCAAAAAACGCTGCTATTTGCGCTTATGATGAAATTGATTTTTGGCATTGCGGAGCCAATTTCTTAATTTATGATGTATTGGTAGATTTCGAGTGGCATTCGAGTCATTTCGAGAGACTTGCGAGAGGGGTAGGTTAGAGCAATTAAGCGGAAGTTAAAGGAAATTAAAAAACAATAAAAACTGCGTAAAATCAAGGCTTTGAGGGGCTAAAATCTACTGCGCTCTAAATTTTAGTATTGCCACTTTTATCCTCTTTTCTAACCATTTCTGCTAGAAAAATGTTAGAAACCCCGATGAAGTGTTTTGGCAGAAACATTGAAATATAGCGGACTATATGATATACTATAATTGTATTTTTAGATTATTCGGAGGAATAAAATGTTAAATAAACTATTTAAAAGCATATTAGATCAAGACACAGCGCCTGTGGTTGTTTGCGATATGGATGATATAATCGTATATATG
>JAZSPE010000098.1:0-3102 GCA_045537265.1 Clostridia bacterium
CTTGGCTCACAGAACGACATGGCTACGATCCGACTTCTTTTTCCGCCGAGAGAAAGCTCTTTGTTAAGGACCTGGAACTTGGTCTCAACCTCTTTCATAGCACACCAGAAATATGTCATCATTCTCTCAAAATCGCCGGTAAATTGGGCGATGTCTTCAAAGTCGTTGCCGTTTTTAATATCGTTAATAAGTTGTTTTAAGATAGGATGCTCTTCCAAGATTAACACTCCTTTTTATAAGTTTTTCAGTATATTTTAACTATAACATACAGGACAGGCAAAGTCAAATGAACATTGTGTGAATTTAATACTAAAACAAAAACGACTATTCAAAAGAATAGTCGTTTTGCTGGTGGATCTTCAGGGACTCGAACCCCGGACCGACCGGTTATGAGCCGGTTGCTCTAACCAACTGAGCTAAAGATCCAAAAGACTTTTCTATTATACTGAATATATGCCCTTTTGTCAAGCCTTTTGTGAAATTTTTATTAAATTAAAAAATAAGCTTTTTTTATCATAAACTTTGAAAAGAAATGCAAAATATAATTGAGGGGGAATTGTTATGTTTGATTTAACAAAACTTTCTTTTTCAGAAATTTATGCATTTTATAAAGTTTTTTATAAAGGCAACAGATCGAATGATTCATGGGCGCATTACAGCTGAGGCATTTGCCTCAGCCAAGGCTCAAGCGTTACATAAAGCAAAGGAGAAGGGAAAATGGGAAAGTTCTTAGTAAGTCAAGCAGACGGGATTAGAGGGAGCGTTAAAATAAGCGGGTCAAAAAACTCTGCTCTTCCCATAATTGCTGCATCGACTTTATGCGGTAAAGAAGTAAAACTAACCAACATCCCCCATTTAAGCGATGTTGAAAATTTATGCGAAATTATTTCGTATTTAGGCGGAGAATATCAGTTTGAAGCGGGTAGCGAACTTGCGATTTCCCTAAAAGATATAAAGGATTATAAGGCGCCTTATGATACGGTTAACAAGCTGAGGGCGTCCTTTCTGATAATGGCCCCACTTCTTGCAAGAAATAAAAAAGTCAGAATTCCCCTGCCGGGAGGCTGTCCCATCGGCACAAGACCAATAGACTTACATCTTAAAGGTTTTTCGGCTATGGGTGCAAAAATAAGCACAGGACATGGCTTTGTTGAAGCAAAATGCAAGAAGCTTACCGGTGCAGAAATTTATCTTGACTTTCCCAGCGTGGGGGCCACTGAAAATCTGATGATTGCGGGAAGCGTTGCTGATGGGAAGACAGTAATTGAAAACTGTGCAACCGAACCCGAAATCGTTGATTTAGCGAATTTTTTAAATAAATTGGGAGCCAGGATTGAAAATGCCGGCACGGATAAAATAACTATTTATGGGGTAGAAAAATTATCTCCTTGTGAATATTCCATTATTCCGGATCGAATAGAGGCAGGGACTTTTTTGACAGCAGGATTGATGCGTCAGGCGGACTTAACCATTGAAAATATAGTCTGCGACCATTTAAGGCCTGTAATTGCCAAGTATACAGAAATGGGGGCGAAAATTGAAGAGGGAGAGAATTTTCTAAAAATTAAAAGTGACGGGAAAATGGGGAATACAGATATTAAAACCCTACCGTTTCCGGGTTTTCCAACCGACATGCAGGCGGCCGCAACATCCCTTATGTGTACTGCGGAGGGAAGAAGCGTTATGGTTGAAACAGTTTTTGAAAACAGGTTTTTGCATATTCCTGAGCTATGCAGAATGGGAGCAAAAATCAAGGTTGACGGAAGAACGGCCATTATTGACGGGGGTCAGCTTACGGGCGCGAAAGTAAAAGCCACCGACCTTAGGGCGGGGGCAGCTCTTGTTCTTGCGGGAATTTGTGCAAAAGGGAAAACGGAAATTGATAATATTGAATTTATTGAAAGAGGCTATGAAAATTTTGATCAAAAACTAAAAGAAATCGGAGTTAACATTAAAAAAGTGCAATAAAAAAGAGTGCCATATAGGCACTCTTAAATTTTATCTTACTCCGAAAAGTAAATCACCATATGAAGGATAAGGCCAGAAATCAGATGCAACCATAGTTTCAAGCTCGTCAGTTGTTTTTCTGAGAGCTTCCATTGCAGGAATTATATCATTCTTACATAAGAAAGATAACTCACACTTATCAGTTATTGCATCGGCTTTTGCCATAATAGCTTCTAAGGATTTAAGATTTCTGTAAAGGTCGCCGGTTAATGAAGAAACTGTTTGAGCCACTTCTTCTTCGTAACTGCGGTCTAACTTGTTAGAAAGAGCTTTCTTTGTAAGAGCGATGTCGGAAAGCTCTCTGCCGTAAGAAGAAACCGCAGGAAGAATATCCCTTTTAACCATTTCAATCATTGTAAGAGCTTCAATATTAATAACTTTGCAGTAATGCTCTAAATTGATTTCGTATCTTGCTCGAAGTTCAACCTCGCTTAACACCTTGTGCTTTGTAAAGAGCTCAATACTCTTTTCGCTGATAAGAGCAGGAAGAGCGTCAGGGGTTGTTTTAAGGTTTGAAAGACCGCGCTTTTTAGCCTCTTGGGTCCACGCGTCATCATAACCGTTTCCGTTGAAGATAATACGCTTATGCTTTTTGATTGTGTCTATAATAAGTTCATTTAAAGATGTTTCAAAATCTTCTGCATTTTCGAGAATATCTGCAAAGCTTTCAAGAATATCGCCAACCGCTGTATTGATTATGAAGTTCGGCTCTGCAACAGAAAGTGAAGAACCAAGCATACGGAATTCAAACTTGTTATTTGTAAACGCAAATGGGCTTGTTCTGTTTCTGTCGGTTGTATCCTTAGAGAATCTTGGAAGGGTATGTACGCCGATTTTCATAAGAGTCTTCTCTTTGTTGTCGTATTCCTGACCCCTTTCAATTGCGTCTAAGACCTCATTAAGTTCATCGCCTAAGAACATAGAAACAACGGCAGGAGGAGCTTCGTTAGCGCCAAGTCTGTGGTCATTTCCTGCGCTTGCAACGGACGCACGGAGTAAATCTTGATATTCGTCAACTGCCTTGATAATCGCGCAAAGGAACAATAAAAACTGCGCATTTTCGTAAGGTGTTTCACCAGGGTCTAAAAGGTTAAC
>JAZSPE010000104.1:0-29243 GCA_045537265.1 Clostridia bacterium
GTCTTTCCAACACTTCCTGTTATTGCAACAATCGGAATATCAAACTGGCTTCTGTAAAGCTTTGCAATATCGCGAAGAGCCTTATGAGTATCGTCAACAACTATAACGGGATATGTTCCGTCATCATTGTCCCAATGCTCAACAACCGAGCAAACCGCTCCGCCCTCTGTTGCACTCTGAACAAATTTATGGCCGTCAAAATTCTCGCCCTTTAAGGCAACAAAAACAGAGCCTTCAATAATCTGTCGGCTGTCTGTTATAACATCTTTAACTATTTCGTCGCTGTCGGCATACCAAAGCATTCCGCCCGTCGCTCTTGCAATCTCGCCAAGTGTCAATCGCCATTCCATAGCCTAACTCCAATCCGCACCCCTTTTAGTGCTGTGTGTTTTCGATAAGCTTGGTAACAATCTCACGCTCATCAAACACAATCGTTCTGTCTTTTAAAATCTGGTAGGTTTCGTGACCTTTCCCTGCAAGTAATATTATATCATCTTTTTCCGCGTGGTCAAGAGCAAACTCAATGGCTTCAAAACGATTTTCAACCACTGCATAGTCGCATTCTGTTTCGTTTATGCCAACTAAGATATCCTTTATAATATCAGACGGGTTTTCGGATCTTGGATTATCGCTTGTCACAACGCAGAAATCTGAAAGCTCCCCTGCAATTTTTCCCATAAGAGGACGCTTTGTTTTATCTCTGTCTCCGCCACAGCCAAAGAGGGTTATAATTCTGCCTTTTGCAAAACCTCTTATGGCATTTATGATATTGAGTAGTCCGTCAGGGGTATGAGCATAGTCGATTATAACTGTGTAAGGAGTGTTGGTTTTAACAACCTCAATTCTCCCTTTAACCCCTTCCGCACTTTCGAGACCTTTTGCAATTTCCGAAAGAGGCACATTAAGACCTATTGAGCAGGAAATAGCAGTAAGGGCATTATAAACCGAAAATTCCCCAGGAATATTAAGGCTCATCTTCTGGCTTTCTCCATTATAAACTAAATCAAATTCAATTCCGTTTCCTAAAAGCTTTATGTTTTCAGCAAAAACATCAGACGGCTTTTCCTTGCCATAAGTTATAATCTGACAACCCTGCGCCTTATCTACAAGATACTCCGCTACATCTGTGTCGTTGTTTATAACTGCAACCTTGCTGAGGGCGAAAAGCTTTGACTTCGCCTCTAAATAGTTCTCCATGGTTTCGTGGAAATCAAGATGGTCCTGAGTTATGTTGGTAAAAGCCCCTCCGTAAAATCACAGGTGGAAACTCTGTTTAAGGCAAGAGAATGGGAGGAAACCTCCATAACAACATATTCTGCCTCTTCTTCTATCATTTTAGAAAGAAGCTCCATAAGTTCAATAACATCAGGGGTTGTATGCTGAGACGGAAGAACCATATCTCCGATTAAATTCTGGTTTGTTCCGATAAGGCCAACCTTTTTCCCATAGCTTTCAAGGATTGACTTTATAAGATATGTTGTTGTGGTTTTGCCGTTTGTTCCGGTTATTCCAACAATGTTAAGCTTTTTATAAGGGTGGTTATAAAAGTTTGCCGCGATTGTTGAGGTTTCCTTTCTTGAATCCTCAACAATAACCGTTGTTGCGCCGATTCCCTCGATTTCGTGCTCAGCAAGAAGAGCCACCGCCCCCTTGTCAATTGCCTGGGCTGCATAATCGTGGCCATCTACTTTAAAGCCCGGAATGCAGATGAATAAATATCCTGCTCTTACCTCTCTTGAATCAAAGGTTATGCCTGAAATATTTACCTCTTCATTTCCTATAACTTTTACATCCTTTAAAAGCTCGCAAAGTTTCATATCTAATCCCCCGTTAATCCCTTACCTCCGCATAGGTGAAGTTAAGGGTTACAACCGTTCCCGCTTCAACAACTGTTCCGCCAAGAGGAAGCTGGCCGCTGCAATGGGCCGCCCCTGCGGTGTTGGAAACGCCTTTTATTTTTACATTGAGTCCTAAATCTGTCAGGACTTTATTCGCCTCAGCAGGAGACATTCCCAAAACTCTCGGAACTGTCACCATCTGCTTCTCGCTACTTTTCTCTGTATATAATACTATGTTTGAATTCTTGGATACTTTCGCATTTGCCTTTGGCATCTGCTCAATAACATTTGTTCCGTTGCCGTAAACCTTAACCTTAAAGCCTGCCTTCTCCATTGTCTGCTTTGCCTTATCAGGAGTTCTTCCCACAACATCAGGAACCAAAATGTCAATAAACTGCATTTCTTCCTCGGTGTATTCAGGCTCAACATTTAAATATTGGAGAGTTTCGTCCAAAATGTTTTTAACAACAGGCGCCGCTATAAGACCGCCGTAATAAGTATTCCCAACAGGAGGCTGGTCAAGGATTACAAGGCAAACAACCTGTGGGTCGTCGGCAGGAGCAAAACCTATAAATGAAGCAACATACTTGCCGTTGCCTCGTGGCTGTTTCTCTGATGTTCCTGTTTTTCCTGCAATTCTGTATCCGGCAAGATACGCATTCTTACCGCCGCCTTCTGAAACAACGGATTCTAAGATAGTTCGCATTGTGTCGCTTGTTTCCTTGGAAACAATCTGTCTTACTGTTGTTGGCTGGATATCCTCCACGACATTCATATCTTTATCTATAACCTGCTTTATAAGATGGGGTTTCATAAGCTTACCGCCGTTTGCAACAGCTGCCGCAAGAGAAACCATTTGAAGAGGTGTTACATTAAAGCTCTGCCCGAAAGATGAGGTTGCAAGGTCGATTTCCTTGAAGTTGCTCTCCGCGTGGAAAATACCTGACTGCTCACCCGGAAGCTCTATCCCCGTCTTCTGCAAGAAACCGAAGCCTTTCAGATACTTTATGAAATTTTTAGTTCCCACTCTTGCACCAATCTGGATAAAAGCAGGATTGCAGGAGTTCTGAACTGCCATCTGGAAGGTCTGACTTCCGTGGCCGTTCCGGTTAGCACAGTTTATTGTTCTGTCCGCAACCTTTATGCTTCCTCCACAATAGAAATGGTCATTAAGACCAACAACCTTTTCTTCAAGAGCCATTGATGCAACGGCAATCTTAAAGGTTGAGCCCGGCTCATAAGTGTCAACAACCGCTTTGTTTCGCCTTAAAAACTGAGTTACTTCTGTAACTCTTGCGTTATATTCGTCGCCCTCTAATTCTTCCAGCTCTTCTTTTATTCCCTCATATTTCTTTTCAACCGCCTCTGTTATGGCAAAAGGCTCGTTTAGGTCATAGTCGGGCTTTGTTACCATAGCAAGAATTTCGCCACTGTTAACATCCATAACAATAGCCGCCGCACCCTCTTGGAGCTCGTTTTCAATTCTCGCGTTTTCAAGATGCTTTTCTGCAAAATGCTGGATGGTTTCGTCAATGGTTAAAACAATGCTGTTTCCGTCAACCGCCTCAACATATCTTTCATAGTTATCGGGAATTTCCATTCCGGAAACCTGGTCAGCCGTTACAATTCGCCCCGGGATACCGCTTAAAACATCATTATAAACATTTTCAATCCCTTCAAGGCCCTGGTTATCCGAACCTACGAAACCAATAACATGGGAGGCAAAGTTCCCATAAGGATAATATCTTTTTGTATCTTCCGTAAAGCGAAAGCCGCTAAGCTTATATTTGTTTATATATGCACGGAATTCGTCCGCCTCTGTTTTCCCAACTTTTTTCTTTATGTACTGGAAATTGGTATTGCTGTTTATTCTCTCTAACATTGTTTCTTCGTCTGTACCGAAGACCTCTGATATTTTCTCCGCAATTTCCTCTACGGTCTGATTTTCATTCTTTCTCACATCAGCAGGGGAGATGCTTAAAGTTTCAACAGTCATATTGCTTGCCAGAACTTTATAGTTTCGGTCATAGATATTTCCTCTTTCAGGAGTTATAAGGCTGTCAACGGTCTGCTGTTCTCTTGCCGCAATAGTAAGCTCTTCTCCTTTAACAATTTGCAGATATGCAATTCTCACTATCAATGCAAAAAAGCATAGTAACACTATGCTAAGGAATGCCATTATTCGTTTCTTTTGTTTTACAGAGCTACCCTGATTTCGCACTTTAAGCACTGCGGCTTCCTAAAAGGATAAGCCGTGTTCTCCTTTCTGTTTTACTTTCCGCTCTATACAATATATTTTATCGCCTGTTTTTTTATAACTAATCAAAAATGTTCATTGAGCCAACAAGCATACCTGATGCGCCCGAGAGGGAAGGAGTTGCTTTTTCATTCTCATTCTCTGCAAGGTGAATTCCTGTATCTTCAAAGCCCATATCAATATAGAAAACCTGATATCTCTCTGGTCTTGTCATATTATATTCTTCTGTTGCCGCTCTTTGAAGCTCTTCTAAGTCTAAGTTCTTGTTTATTTCTGCCTGGATTGTCTGATTTTCAGCGATTACGGAATTATGTTCTTTGCGAAGCTTGGTTATATTGCCGTTCATTTCATCAATTGCCACATAGCCTCTTACCATCATAAAGGATAGAACGAGAACGGCCGCAACCATAGAAAGCCCTTTGACTTTATGGACCATCATCATCTTTTTATTAACTTTTCTTTTAAGGTTAGGTTTCTTTGCGGTAGCTTTACGCTTTATTTCACGCTCTGGGTTGTCAAGTTTATACGCACTGCTTGTGTTATAGCTTTGATAACTCATTCTTCCCTCTCCTTTAAAGTTTTTATAATTTTATTATCCCCCTCAGCTTTGCGCTGTGGGCTCTGTTATTATTCCTAAGCTCTTCTTCCCCTGAAACGATAGGCTTCTTATTATAAAGCTTGACTATCGGTTTCTTGTTGCAAACGCAAACAGGGAAATTTTTCGGGCAAATACACCCTGAGGCTAAATCATTGAAAACGGTTTTGACAATTCTGTCTTCTAAAGAATGGAATGTTATAACGGATAAAACTCCGCCCGGTTTCAAGACAGAAACAAAATCCCTTATTGCCCCTTCTAAAATTTCAAGCTCGTGGTTAACTTCAATTCTTATGGCCTGAAAAGTCCTCTTTGCAGGATGCTTGTCCTTTTGCCTTGCCTCTTTTGGCATTGCCTTTTTAATTATGTCCGAAAGCTGGAAGGTCGTTTCAATCGCCCTTTTTTCTCTTTCGGCAACTATGGTTCTTGCTATGGCAGGGGCGAACCGCTCCTCGCCGTAGGCATATATAATTCTCTTTAAATCGCTTTCTGAATAAGTGTTTATAAGTTCGTATGCCGAAAAGGACTGTTCCTTATTCATTCGCATATCAAGACGGGCATCTTTGTTATAGCTGAATCCTCGACTTCCCTCATCAAGCTGATGGGAAGAAACCCCAAGATCAAGGATTGCTCCGTCAATTTCTTCTATGTTAAGGTCTCTTAAAACCTCTTTTATGTTGGAAAAGTTATTATGGACCGCCGTGAACTTATCTTTATAGCTTTCAAGCCTTTCGCTCGCCGCCGAAATAGCGTCCGTGTCCTGGTCAATGCCGATAAGTCGTCCTCCGCTCATCTTCTTTAAAATGAGCTCAGAATGTCCGCCACCGCCTAAGGTTCCGTCAACATAAATTCCGTCTTTCACCCCAAGCATCAAGACGCTCTCATCAAGCAAAACTGAAATATGATTAAATTCCATATTAAAGCCCCAGACTTTCCATAAGTTCTTCTATTCCCTCCGGAGTAAATTCCGGACCCTCGGTCTGCTTGTCCCATGTTGCCTTGTCCCAGATTTCAGCGTGGTCACACATACCGATAAATGCAACCTCTCTTAAAATGCCGGCAAAGCTTCTGTATTCAGCAGGGAGAAGAATTCTGCCCTGAGCATCAATCTCGCAATCAACTGAGTTACTAAGTATAGCCTTTCTGAGTTTATTGGCATCTCCGCCCTTTAAAGCAAGGAGCTTCTCCATAAATTTCATCCATTCTTCCATGGAATAAATTTGGAGGCACTGCCCTCTTCCGCAGGAGAGAACAAACTGACCGCCAAGACTGTCACGGAACTTCGCAGGCATACTTACTCTGCCCTTAGCATCTACATTATGAAAATATTTTCCGATAAGCATCCTTTAAAGCTCCTTTCCTTAATACTTGGCATTTGGGCCACCTTAATAAGCTGGGGTCAAGTTTTATACCATTTTAAGGTATTTTACCCCACTTCATACCACTTTATTAAATTTTACTATACTTTTATGGAAATTGCAAGGTTTTTTTATAAATTTTTTGCAAAAATTTTAATTTTATGTTACAAATGGATTAAATTGTGGTTTCAAACTCTTTAAAACACAATATATAGGGGCACCCCTTTTGCCTTTCCAAAAATTACATAATAAAAAAGACGGAAAATCTTAAAATTTTCCGTCTTTTTTATTGAAACCCCTAGGTTCTTTTGTGGTTGTGGCAAAGGTTACAGCATAAATTTCCTTCCCTCCGCCCTTTTTAAGGACATAAGCACCCTCTTCAATAGTTGCCCCTGTTGTCATAACATCGTCAACTAAGAGTATCCTCTTTCCTTTTAAGTCTATCCCATCATAAACTCCAAAGGCTCCGATCATATTCTTTATTCTGTGTTCATAATCAAGACTGCTCTGCTTTTTGGTATCCTTAATCTTTTTAATTACCCTTTTCTCATAGTGAATATTAAGCTCTTTGGCAAGGCTTCTGCACAGAACTGCCACGGGGTCAAAGCCTCGCTTAATTACTCTTTTATCGCTTGGCGGAATCCCTGTGATAAGGTCAAAGTGAATTCCCTCAAAGACCTCTTTAACTCTTCCCGCCATAAGCCTTCCCATAACTTCGCCTACAACCTCGCCGTTTCCGTTTTTATATCTCTTTATTCCGCCTGCGGTTTCATCGTTATACTTAACCACGGCGGTTGCTCTTTTGTAAGGACGGAAAGTTTTAATAAGACAAGGATAACAAACATCCTCTTCTCCAAGACTTATCTGAGGCTTCCCGCAAATTCTGCAACATTTAAGGTCCTGACAAAAAGCTACCTCTCGTCTGCAATTTTCGCAAATAAAGTTTTCTTTTCCCTTTGTTATGCTCCCACAAAACATACATTTCTCAGGAAAGAAAATTCTTAAAACAAAATCTATAACTTTCATATTTCCTCATAATAAGACCGCAAAGAAAAATCTTTGCGGTCTGATAGTTTTATTTTGCGTAATCAACTGCTCTTGTCTCTCTGATAACATTAACCTTGATTTGTCCGGGATATTCCATCTCGTCCTCAATCTTCTTAACGATATCCTTTGCAAGTAAAACAGTTTCTTCATCCTTAACCTTATCCGGTTTAACGATGATTCTGATTTCGCGTCCTGCCTGAATTGCGAAAGAGCGTTCAACTCCGCCAAAGGAGTTTGCAATTCCTTCAAGGTTTTCAAGACGCTTGATATAAGATTCCAAGTTCTCTCTTCTTGCCGCAGGTCTTGCCGCAGAAATAGCATCTGCCGCCTGAACTAAGCAAGCTTCGATAGAATTTGGTTCAACATCGCCGTGGTGGGCCATAATCGCATGGATAACTCTCTCGTTTTCCTTATACTTTCTTGCCACATCAGCACCGATTGTAACATGGGATCCTTCAACATCGTGGTCAATTGCCTTACCGATATCGTGAAGGAGACCTGCTCTCTTTGCAAGAGCAACATCGGCGCCAAGCTCTGCTGCCATAAGGCCTGCTAAATGAGAAACCTCAATTGCATGTTTTAAAACATTCTGGCCATAGCTTGTTCTGTATTTAAGCTTACCGATAAGACGGATAAGCTCAGGATGAAGGCCGTGGACACCTGTATCAAAGGTAGCCTGTTCACCCTCTTCTTTAATAATCTGTTCAACCTCTTTCTGAGCCTTTTCAACAGTTTCTTCAATCCTGCCCGGATGAATTCTTCCGTCGGTTATAAGCTTTTCAAGAGACCTTCTTGCAACTTCACGGCGGACAGGGTCAAAGCCTGAAAGAATAACCGCCTCAGGAGTATCGTCGATAATTAAATCGACGCCTGTAAGGTTTTCGATTGTTCTTATGTTTCGTCCCTCACGGCCGATAATTCTTCCCTTCATTTCATCGTTAGGAAGATTTACAACCGATACAGTTGTTTCTGCAACATGGTCAGCGGCACAGCGCTGAATTGCGCCTGTGATAATATTTCTCGCCTTAGCATCCGCCTCTTCCTTGGCCTGGTCTTCAATGCTCTTAATAAGCATTGCAACCTCGTGGCGGGAATCGGTTTCAACCTGCTCCATAATAATTCTTCTTGCCTCTTCGGCAGAAAGGTCAGCAACTTTTTCAAGCTGAGCCATCTGGAGCTTCTTAACCTGTTCAAGTTCAGCCTGAGTTTCATCAAGCTTTGCAAGTTTTTGCTGCATTAATTCTTCTTTTTCTTCAATGTTTTGTGCTTTCTTGTCAATTGTGTCTTCCTTTTGCTGAATTCTTCTTTCCTGTCTCTGAATTTCGTTGCGTCTTTCCTTGATTTCTCTGTCAAGTTCAGCGCGTCCTCTATGTATTTCCTCTTTTGCTTCTAACAATTTTTCTTTTTTAGCATTTTCTGCATTTCTTATTGCCTCAGATTTTGCGCCTTCGATAACACGCTTTGCTTCTTCTTCGGCACTTCCTATCTTTAATTCGGCAACTTTTTTACGGTATGAATATCCGTATTTAAAAGCCGAAATTCCAACTACACCGGCAAGAACAATACCTGCCACTATTGATATAATCAGTTCTATGGCTATCCCCTCCTATTTAATTTTTATTCTGCCCCCAAGGCAGTATATCTTAACGCTAATACTAAAAGAAAATACATATATTTTAAAGGTTTACACAAATTCTAAAACATATACACTTTAATTTTAATAAAAACTTAAACATATGTCAAGCATTTTTTACAATTTAAATTACTGTATAACCTCATAAAGACTTGCCACATCATTTTTAAGGGTTGTTTCCTTTATATCCGTAACCCTTATGCGAAAAGCCTTTGTCCCGAAGGCAACTTCAATCTCGTCTCCGATTTTAACATCATAAGAAGCCTTAACGACTTTGCCGTTAACGCTGACTCTTCCGCCGTCGCAAGCTTCATTTGCAACGGTTCTTCTTTTTATAATTCTTGTGACTTTAAGATATTTATCAAGTCTCATTATTTTGACTCGCTTTCGTATTTTTCATATTCTGAAATAAAGTTTGAGATTTCGCGGTTTAAGGCAACCTCAGCATCAACCCCCGCTTTTTTCGCAATGGTTACTATGCTAAAAAGGATTTGCCCAAGATATTTTTCCGCAACGAATTTATCCGTATTTTCATCAATCATTTTAAGCTTATTAAAAACAGAATCAGCAACATTCAGGTCGTTGAAAAGATACCCTGTTTTCGCGGCTTTTCCCTGAATTTTTTCCGCTCTTGTAAGGGACGGAAGGTATTTTGAAACCCCCCGAAGCTCCTCGGCAATCGTCTTTTGGTCACGATCATTTCTCTTAATTGCATCCCACATATCCAAAACGCCGTCAGCAGTTTTAATATCCTCTCCGCCGAAAATGTGTGGGTGGCGATGAATAAGCTTTTTGCAGATAGCGTCTGTTACATCGCTCATATCATATTCGCCGTTTTCTTTGCCAATCTGGGCATGGAAAACAACTTGAAGCAGAAGGTCTCCGCTTTCATCAGCCATTTTCGCTCCGTCCCCTGTGTCGATTGCTTCAATAAGCTCATAGCCTTCTTCCATTATGCTTCTTTTTATACTCTCGTGGGTCTGCTCTCTGTCCCAAGGGCAACCGCCTTCTGAGCGAAGCTTTTCCATAATGGAAAGTAAGTCTTCAAAAGTATATTTCCTACTCATATTTTCTCCTTTTGCCTATTTTATAAGTCTGAATTTTCCAAGTATCTCGGCAAGTTTCTCCCCTTTTGGAAGTATTAAAATATCTTCACGCTTTATGGCTCTTACCAAGAAAGCGGAAATTACATAAACAAGTCCTCCAACGCCAATGGTTACTATTGTTGCACCCCTTGAAATGCCGATTGCATTTTCCAAAAGGATTAAGACAAAGCCCATAACCAAGGCCGCAAAAAGTGGCTTTATAGCCGTATCCATCCAGTCAAAACGGATTTTAACCACTTTGATTATACAGATTATATTTATGAGGGCGATTATTCCATAGCAAACTATTGTTGCAATAGGCGCCCCGTCAATTCCCCATACGGGAATGAAGAAATAGTTCATTAAAACTTTGGCAACTCCTCCTGCAAGCATACTGAAAACAGGATAGTAAACTTTGCCGTAAGCCTGCAAAACTGCATTGGTTACCTGAACAATTGATACGAAAATTATAGCAATTGAGAGCTTTTCAAGAAGCATAAAAGCATCTGCGTCGCTGTATAAAAGGCCCAAAATCCCTTTTGATAAAGCGGAAAGGCCCACTGCACAAGGCAGAGCAAAAAGCACTGTTATTTTTATAAGGCTCTTTGTTATGGTTTTTGCTTCTCCCTCGCTTCTTCCTGCAATTGCAGAAGAAATGGCAGGAACAGCGCTCATACTAAGGGCAACGATAATGGTAAGAGGCAGATTGAACATGGTCTGCGCCTGACCCGTATACATTCCGTAAAGAGTGTTTGCCTTCTTTTCAAGAATTTCTGCACCGCTCCAAGAGAGCTCAACCGCCTGATTATAAAACTCTGTTCCCTTTGCAAAAAGGAAGTCATATTTCTGGAATACATCGGGATTTACCACAAGTCTGTTCATAACAGTCGCCAAATCCACAAGGCTTGTTAAACTTGAAACCGCCGCTCCGATTGTGATTGGAATTGCGATTAAAACAAGCTCTTTTAAGATGTTTCGTCTTGTTCTTCCGCCAACTTCAAGGACTTTAAGGTTTTTCTCTTTTTTAAGATATGCCCCATAAACAATAACCATTAAAACAAGGGACATTGCCGCACCTATGCTGACGCCGAAAATGGCACCTGATGCAGAAAGGATTGTTCTGTCTAAAACTGACCGAACGGTTTTTGCGCCAAAGTCAACCATCACTCTAAGGTCTTTATCCACCGCCATATTCATAAAGAACATAGCAAGGACAATTCCCACCGCAAGCTTTGAAATTGCTTCAATAACCTCTGATGTCGCTGTGGGATACATATTCTGTCTGCCCTGGAAATAGCCGCGGAAAGCAGATACTATTGATGTGAAGAAGATGGTTGGAGCAATAACCTTGATGCAAAATGCAGCGTCACGATTTCCTAAGAAAACCGCAAGGTCGTCCGCGAATACAAAAAGGAGTGTCCCCCCTATAATTCCTATTGTCCCAAGAAGGATTGACGCAGTTTCAAAAACCTTTCTTGCGCCTTTCTCATCCCCTCTTGCCGTGCTTTCAGCAACCATTTTGGAAACAGCTGTCGGAAAGCCTGCCGTTGCGATAATGAACATAAAAGTATAGATTTGGTAAGCAACATTAAAAAGACCGCTTCCGTCTTTACCGATAAGCTCATAAAGGGGTATTTTAAAAACTGCCCCGATAATTTTGACTATGAAATTGGCGAGAGCCAATATGAGTGCACCTTTTATAAAGGTTTGACCGTTATTTTTCAAAAGTCTCAGCTCCTTATGTTTTTCTCCTTACTTAATCTATACGGAATTTCTTCCTCAAAAACAACTGATTTTATTAATCTTTTTCAATGGATACAACTGTTCCTGTTGTGCTTACATACTTTGTTTCAAAGGTAAGGTCTCCGCCCGTGCCTATAAATCTGTTGCTCAAAGTATAATATCCCGCGTCGCTTACGCTTCCGTCAGTTTCAACTTTTATGTGAACTGTGAATTTTTCAGGAACGGTGGTGAGTGCCGTTTTGCCGTTACTTTTTATACCTGTATCAGGTGTTGGCTCGACAGAAATAACCTCAACGATTTCCCCTAAATATTCCTTGGTTTCCTCGTCATACATTCCACCGAGGTTAAGTAGCCCGTCAACAGTATACTGCCGAACCTCTTCAACCTTAACTATATAGGAAAACTTTTGTGTTGTTGTTTCCACAACCGCAGGAGCCCCCGAAAATCTTGCGTAAATTCCAACTGCTGTTGCAAGGATAACGATAACAACCAAAATATCAATAATGCTTACTTTTCCAAAAAGCTTGCCTTCTTTATTTATCATTTTCCTCACCTCCGACTTTTTCTATAACAACAACATTTCCATATCCCGAAAAGCCTTTGCCCACAAAATTAAGTTCCTTGCCGATTTTGATTTTTGCAGTTCCGATAAGGAAATCTCTGTCGCTTTCATTAAGCTCTGCCTTAATTGTAAATGTCATATCATATCTGCCGATTTTCGGGACAGCTTCCTTTACCCCTGTTATCGGGTTGGTATATTCCTCAGTCTCAGGAAGAACATTAACCTGTTCCAGAGTTCCCTCAACCTTTTCGCGAATTCCCATTTTAACCTTTGCGCCAACCTTGGCATTTTCAAGATACATATCTCTCATATTCTCATCAATGTCATCTTCCTCGATTGTAACTAAAACGGTGGTCTTTTCCGCCGTTGCAACAGTCCCTGACTTGCTTCCGAGAATATAAAAGCCTAAAAACCCCACAGCAATAATCAAAACAATTATAAGAAAATCAACAATATTAAACCTTGGTTTTTCCATAATTTTCTTCCTTCCTATCTTTTCATCTGCTTTTCGTAAATTTCTTCAAGCTGTCTTGTCATCTTCTCCGCCGTAAACTTCTCTTTATAGTGAACATAGGCGGTTTCGGACATCTTCTCCAAAAGCGCTTTGTCTTCCATCAGAGTTTTCATTGCTTTATAAAGAGCCCTTGAATTCTGCTTTTTGCAAAGGAGACCGTTTTCTCCGTGGGTTACCATATACGGATTTCCCCCGTAAATACTTGCGATAGCAGGTTTTTTAAGGCTCATACCCTCAGAGAGAGCAAGGGATGATGTTTCCGTTCCGTAAGAACAGTTTACATTAACATCCATAATGTTATAAATGCTTGCAACATCTGTTATAAAGCCCGTGAAGATAACATTTTCTTCTATTTTAAGCTTCTTTGCCAGCTTGCGGAGATTCTCTTCCTCTGTGCCTGTTCCAACGATTAAGAACTTGGCTTTTGGATTTTCCTTGATTATCTTCGCCGCAGCTTCAATATAATATTTATGGCCTTTAACCGCTTCAAGCCTTGCAATAATCCCGAAAACGAAATCGCTCTTTTTAAGGCCGTATTTTCTCCTAAGAGCTGTCTTTTCTTTTTCGCTTATTTCTGAAAGTGGCTCAACGCCGTTTATAATAACCGTTATTTTCTTTTCTGAAACCCCTGTGTCAGTAAGGTTTTCCTTTGCCGCCTCGGCAACTGCAACAATGTGAGTTGACAAGGTGTTATTGACAAAACCGTTTATCTGCTTAAAGGGGAATACCGTCATATATTTTGGCGGGTCATAGGCACAATGCCTTGTATAAATTCTGCCCTTAACCCCTCGCATAAATGCGGCGATTTTACCGCTCATGGAAGAATGGGTGTGAACTATATCAGGCTTTTCCTTTTTGAAAATCTTGTAAAGCTCGAAAATACCTTTTATGTCCATTGACTTGTCCGCAAGATTTTCAGTTTCAATAACCTCATACCCTACATCTTCAATCCTTGGTTTTAAAAGGCTTCCTTTCGGAAGAATAACTTTTATTAAGAATTTCTCTCTGTCAAAATTTTTGAGATAGTTAACCAAAAGAGTTCCTGCACCACCGATATTGGTGTCAGTTAAAATATGCAAAACTTTTATCATTTTGTCTCCTCCTTGGCAATGTTTACCCCTGCAATTCCAAGAGCTAGTATAAACCAGAAAACCATGACAACACGATAGTTATAGAAGCAGTTGTCAAATAACCCCTGCACCATAAACGCACAAACCGCCGCGCCTATGGAAACCAAGAGTGTTTTAAGTCTTCTGCTCTGGGTAAGGTTATGCCCGAGGCATAACTGTTTGAACCAAAGGAACAAAATCAAAACGAAGTTTATAATTCCCCCAAGGCCTGTTTCAATCCAGACCTGCAAGAAAAGGTTATGAGAATGAGGAGCAACGACTGCGCTGTACGCATAGAAAGGATAAACCGCGTTGAAAGCCTCTTCTCCCATTCCTATTCCGCTGAGCCAGAAATCCTTCATCATAAGAATTGAGCCCATCCAGATAAAAACTCTGTATGAAGTTGAGCTGTCCGACATATCGCCGATGCTTGTCAGTCTTTGAAGGATAGTCTCTGGAATTACAAAAGGTATAATCGGAAGCACTAAAAGAGCAAGGCCCCAGAGCTTTCCGCAAACGAATGTAACATAAATTGCCGCCGCAACAACTAATGCAATCCAGCAACCTCTTGAAAAAGTAAGAATCAAAACGATTCCCATAACTGCTGCTAAGGCGCCCCAGAAAATCTTAGAGCCCCAATTTTTCTCGGTCCACATAATGCCTATGCAGACAGGGAGGACAAGGAGAATATATTCCCCTAAAACATTGGGATTTTCAAGGGTGGAATAAATTCGCATTGAAATTCCCTCAAACATTTCTGAATCAAGCCAGGCTTCCGCTCCGCCGGGTTTGAAAATATACTGATAAATTCCGTAAAGGCAAACGAAAAAGCCTGAGATTGCAAAGGTTTTTAGAAGGTCAAGGAACTGCTTTTTATTTCTTATGGTGTTTATAACCACATAGAAAAACACCATCATAACTGCATATATAAACCAAATCTGACTGCTCTTCCCTCTTGCAAAGGACATAAGAGCCGCCACGAAATAGATGAAAATCATCAGCATTATGAACATACCTACAATGCCAAACTTCCACTCAAAATTCTTGCTTGTTATAGCTTTTGCCACAAGTGAACAAGCGCAAAGGATGCAGAGCCCCGCAAGAACCATTGTGGGAATGAAAGGAGCCAGAAATGCCGTTACGAAAACTCCGAACTCCACCTTATAGAAAACCATAGAAACAAAGAGGATTCCCATAACAAAAAGAAGTCCCATAAGCGGATGAATGAATACAGAAAGGAGGCCCATTAAAGCGCCGAAAATAGTGCAACAATAATATCTTGCCCTTGATTTACTGCACTTTGTCATATAATAGAACTTATAATTAAGCTCTGTCCCCAAAAAATATTCTGCAATACGGGAGGTTAAGGTCGGCTTAATATAATCTGTAATGTTTATATTAAGCACGGCAATACTTCCTGAGAAAATTGCCCCGAGGGTTGTCCACGGGTTAAAACCGCCACCCATAGCATAATTTAAAATGGTGTAAAGACCAAGCCATACGCCAAAGAGAATTCCCATAAATCTTAAATTAAGAGCAAGGAAATTATGAAGAAGATATTTACAGGAGGTTATTAAAAATGAACGCTCTTTGCATTTGGTAAAAAACTCGTTCTTCTTCCCAAGTTTTTGGAGAAATTTAATATCAAGCCCCAAAACCTTATTGGAGATACTTCCTTCCTCAACATCGGCGTCAACCCGACGGAACCAGCTTGCGATCTTGCTTTTTGCCCACTTTGAAGAAATCCAGCTATAAACTGAGCATAAAGCCTTATAAATAAAACTGTTCTTTATTAAATTGTTCCAGATTAAAAGCCAAAGATACTGAAAATACCCTGTTTTCATTTGTTCCTCCCAAGCTCTTTAAACATTTCAAGCTTTAATAAAAATCCTAATCCTAAATATACGATTAATGCCGGGAGAGACGCTATGCAAAGTTTTATAAGGGTCATAACCATTCCCTCGCCAAACATATCTTTTATAAATTCATATATTGCTCCTGCGATGAGGATAGCCACCACCGAGGAGATTATTATCTTAACTAAATCAAATATAAACTCTTTTGTTATAATCTTATTCCCTTTTCTGTTTATCATAATCATAAGGGAAAGGGCAATAAACACCGAGCTTATTGTTGTTGCAAGGGCAAGGCCTCCAATTTCCATTCTGAAAATGAAAACATTAAGAAGCATAACGCCGATATTTACCAGAACTCCCAAAATTGAAACAACCATCGGGGTTACGCCGTCTTTTATGGCATAAAAGCTCTTATTTAATATTTCGCAAATAGCGTAGGCAACCATACCGAATGAGTAATAGTATAGGGCTGTTGCCGTAACACGCGTATTCTCTGCCGTGAATTTCCCATGCTCAAAAACTACCTTTATAATCGGCTCGGAAAGGGCGATGAAAAGCGCCGAAATAAATCCGATTACGAAAACCGTCCAAGAAAGAGAACTTCTTGTTGTTTTCGCAAAGCCATCGCTGTCTCCTCCTGCGCTCTGGCGAGAGAGCTTAGGGAAAATGAAGTTGGTTACAGCGTAGGCAAAAACCCCAACCATTATTATATAAATCTTGTTTGCCCAGTTTAAGCCCGACACAATACCGTCTCCTAAATTAGAGCCAACCATTGTGTTAATAAGAGTGCAGATTGGCTGAACCCAGGAGCTTATTAATATAGGAAGGGCAAGTTTTAACGCCTCGCCTATTCCTCTATCCCTAAGATTAAATGAGGGACGAAATTTAAAGCCTTTCTTATAGAGGGAAGGAATCTGAACAATAAGTTGGAGCGCCCAGGCAACAACCATAGACACTGCAACACCCATAAGGCCTAAGGAGTCCCCGAAAATCACAAGGTATAAAATCATAACCGAGTTGGAAACAAGGCTTATAAGGGAAGGCACATTAAATTCGCCGTACGATTGAAGTAGTCCTACCGCAATATAGGCAACCGCCGTAAAGATAATTGACGGGAACAAGACTTTTAAAAGTCTTGCCGTTTCCATAATCTTTATTTCGTCATAGCCGTTTGCAATAAAGCCAACAATCTCCTTTGAAAAGATTATACCCAAAAGTGACAGTCCTACCGCCACAATTGTTATAAGGCTTATAAAATTGCAAGCAAATTTCTCTGCCCTTTCCCGCCCGTCCTTTAACATAAAGTTATTGAAAACGGGCACAAAGGTAGAGAGGATTGCCACCCCTAAGGTCATATCAAAAAACAAAAGGGGAATCGAAGATGCAGTATTTATAATATCCGAGAGATACCCCTGGCCGTAAACCGAGCCGATCAAGGTTTCTCTAAACAGTCCTAAAAACTTCGCACAAAAAATTATAAAGGACATAAAACTCATGGTGCGGATAGCTTTTGAAGATTTTTCTTCCATATATATCCCCTCCTTTTTATGTCATTTTAAACCAACTTATATTATACACTATATTCCTTTAAATGTAAAGCAAAATAATGAAAAGCAGGGCTAACCCTGCTTTTTCATTATTTATTTTTGCTTCTCGCTTTAAGGCGAAGTTCTGTATTTAAAATTCGCTTTCTCAGTCTTAAACTTTTTGGCGTAACCTCTAAAAGCTCGTCGTCTGCCAAAAATTCAAGACAGCCCTCCAAGCTTAAAACCACAGGGGGAACAAGGCGGAGCGCCTCGTCGCTTCCTGATGCACGGGTGTTTGTAAGCTGTTTTTTCTTGCAGACATTAACCGCCAGATCCTCCATTTTCGGATTCATGCCAACAATCATCCCCTCATAAACAGGGGTGTTAGGGCCGATAAAGAGAGCGCCTCTGTCCTGCACTTTAAAGAGGCCATATCCAACTGCTTCGCCTGTATCAAATGACACGAGAGAGCCTGTGTAACGCTTGGTTATTTCCCCTTTGAACGGCTCATAGCCTAAGAAGATTGAGTTTAAAATTCCCTCGCCTCGGGTGTCTGTCATAAATTCATTTCTGTATCCCAAAAGGCCACGGGCAGGAATTTTATATTCAAGACGCATACGGCTTCCAACGGGAGTCATATTGAGAAGCTCCCCTTTTCTTGAACCGATTTTCTCCATAACCGCACCCATAGAGTCCTCAGGGGCATCGATAACAAGCTTTTCCATAGGCTCGTTTAAAACCCCGTCAATTTCCTTATATAAAACCTTAGGAGTGCTTACTGAAAATTCAAAGCCTTCTCTTCGCATGGTTTCAATAAGGATTGAAATGTGCATTTCCCCTCTGCCTGCAACCTTAAAGCTGTCAGTATGGTCGCCGTCTGTAACTCTTAAAGAAACATCCTTAAGTAGCTCACGATAAAGTCTGTCGCGAAGCTGACGGGAGGTAACAAACTTTCCCTCTTTCCCTGCAAAGGGACTGTCATTCACAGAAAAAGTCATCTCAATCGTAGGCTCGCTTATTTTAACAAAAGGAAGGGGCGTAACATCATTTAAAGATGTTATTGTGTCCCCGATATTTATTTCAGTTATTCCTGAAATGCAGACAATATCCCCCACTGTTGCATCGTTTACCACCGTCTTTGAAAGGCCGTCAATCTGATAGAGATTAACTGCTTTTGCCTTATACGGCTGATGCTTTTCGTGGTAATCGCTAACCATAATCTCCTGATTCTGCTTTATTGTTCCTCTTTCAATTCGTCCAACGGCAATTCTTCCCACATACTCGTTATATTCAATAGAGGAAACAAGCATTTGAAGTTCGCCGTCTGCGTCTCCCTCTGGTGGATTTATATAGCTTTTGATAGTTTCAAATAACGGCTCTAAGTTTTTCCCCTCTTCGTATGGGTCAAAGGACGCCGTTCCCGCTCTTCCTGAGCAGTAAATTATAGGGCTGTCAAGCTGTTCCTCGTTGGCTTCAAGGTCAAAAAGGAGCTCCAAAACCTCGTCCCCAACCTCATCAAGCCTTGCGTCAGGACGGTCAATCTTATTCACAACGATAATTATTCTGTGGTTAAGTTCAAGAGCCTTTTGAAGAACAAATCTTGTCTGAGGCATAGGGCCCTCTGCCGCATCAACAAGCAAAATAACCCCGTTAACCATTTTCAGAATTCGCTCAACCTCGCCACCGAAATCGGCGTGGCCCGGCGTATCAACTATATTAATTTTAATGTCCTTATAATATGCAGAGGTATTTTTAGCAAGGATTGTTATTCCTCTCTCCCTCTCCAAATCGTTATTGTCCATAACTCTTTCCGGCGCAACCTGATTTTCTCTGTAAATCCCGCCCTGTTTGAGCATCTCGTCAACCAAGGTTGTTTTGCCGTGGTCAACATGGGCAATAATTGCGATATTTCTTAAATCTTCTCTTCTCATTTTTTAACCTCACTTTTTGTCCAAGAGCAATTATACCCCAGTTTAGATACTTTGTCCATAGTTTCTTTTATATTTTGTGTAATTTAACGAGAAATTTTTTGTTTTATTTTGTCGGAAAATATGATACAATGATAACAACAAATGTTTTGGAGGTATTTTTATGTGGAATGACTTTAAAAAATTTGCCTTTAAGGGAAACATTATTGACATGGCAGTCGGCGTTATAGTCGGCGGTGCTTTCGGAAAAATTGTTACCGCCTTGGTTAATAACATTATAACCCCTCTCATCTCCCTACTTATCGGCAAAGTAAATTTTTCAGACCTTAAATGGGTTATAACCCCGGCGCAAACAGTTGATGGCGTTGAAATTGCAGAGAACGCACTTTTATACGGGGCATTTATCCAGAGCGTTATCGACTTCTTCATTATTGCATTTTGTATTTTCATTTTCCTGAGAATTATTACAAAAGCAAAGTCAAAGTTCGAAAAGAAAGCCCAGGAGGAAGCTCCTGCTCCTGCCGGTCCTACAACAGAGGAACTCTTAACTGAAATCCGCGACCTTTTAAAGAAATAATTTAATAATAAAACCCTTTGGATAATTTCAAAGGGTTTTTTATTGTAAAAAGCCACCGAGCGAATTTTCATTTCAACAAAAAAAGAAGCGACATATTGTCGCTTCTTTTAATATGTTTTAATTAGATGTTATACTTTAAAACAAATCTCTGCATCATAGCAGCAACTTCAGCTCTTGTAGCAAATCCCTTAGGATCGAGCTTTCCGCCATCCTTACCGTTCATAATGCCATTAGCAGTTGCCCACTTGATAGCTTCTTCAGCGTAAGCAGAAATTGCGTCAGCATCTGCATAATCAAGCTCGATTTCGTCAATTGCAACATCATAGCCCTTGTGTGCAGCGAATCTGTATAAGAATGCAGCGAGCTGTTCACGAGTTACATTGTCACTATGACCAAATCTACCGTCAGGGTAACCTGTTGTTACACCTGTTGCGCTGAGCCAAGCAATACCTTCTGTATACCACTGATTGTGTTCTACATCAACAAAATCGCCAGCGTAGTCGTGTACAGGGTTTTCTTCGTAGTTATGAAGAACAACAGCGATCATACCTCTTGTTGTGCTTGCATTTGGAGAGAATGTTGTTGCGCTTGTTCCCTTGAAGAGATTCTTTTCAACAACGAAGTTGATAGCTTCTTCTGCCCAGTGGCCTTTAACATCTGTGAAACCTTCTTCTGCTGGTGGTGTAACTGGTGTTGGGTCAACTGGTGTTGGGTCTTCTTCCTTATCTTCGTATGGATAGTCAACACGGTCTGATGATCCACCGCCGCCTGTTGTTTTGCTTGCAACAACTTTTGCAACCATACTGTCTTCACCGATTGGACCGAGAACGCAGTCTACTGTGAGTAAGCCGCCAATATCAAGAGCGCCGTCAGCGTGGCCTGTGATTTCATATGTTCCGAAAGCTGAAACTTCAACATCTGTGCAGGTAATTTCGACAACGCTTGTTTCAACAGCACCCATAAGGTCTGCAACAGTTTTTCCTTCAATAACAGAAAGTGTTACTTTGAGTTCGTTTTCTACGTCATCAATTGCAGTAGTTGCTGTGAAGAGTTCGTTTGTTACAACCTCAACATTATCAACAGAAGCTGTCATATTTGCAGGAACTGTAAGAGTTAACTCAACATCACCTGTAACCTCGTCGTCTAAAAGGCTTGAATCTCCATCAAGCTGTTCGTTGATGTTAGTTAAAAGCAACGCTGTGTCAACATATGCCTTGAAGTCAAATGCAGGGATGTTGCCTGTTTTAGATGTAGTGAGAGTTAATTCATCTGCATAAGCTTCATCAGCTTCGCCCGCTACTTTAACCAAAATTTTTGCCGGGAATACTAAAGTTTTAACAATGCCAGCTGGTTCTAAAACAATACCGCCTTCGCCACCGACACCGCCACCGGCTGCTCCGCCAGCAGCCATAACTGTTGTTAAAGAAACTGCCATTGTGAGCGCTAAAACTAACGCTAAAATTTTCTTAGTCATTTTTATACCACTCCTTAAAAATTGGATTAATAATTTACAAATCAACCTGAACTATAATTATACAGTATTTTTTTTATTTTGTCAAGAGGCTTATTAACCTCTTCTTCTTTTTGTTGCGTTATAGCCTTGAAGAATATGAATATTTTCGAGAGCCTTGCCTGTGCCGAGCGCAACGCAGGATTCTGCATCCTCTGCGACATAGGTTTTAATGCCTGTTTCTTCTTCGATAATTTTATCCATTCCGTAAACCAAAGCACCGCCACCTGTAAGCACGATACCTCTTGAACTTATGTCTCCGATAAGTTCCGGAGGAGTCTTTTCAAGAACTGACTTAACTGCCAGAACAATACTTTCAGCAGGTTCAGCCAGAGCTTCAAGCATTTCATCAGAAGAAATTGACAATGTCTTTGGAAGACCTGTAACTAAGCTTCTTCCTCTTACTTCCATAACAGGATGGTCTTCTCTTCTGTATACACAGCCAATGTTAACCTTCATTTCTTCAGCTGTTCTCTCGCCAATTAAAACATTATATTTCTTTCTTATATATCTTACGATTGCTTCGTCAAATTTATCTCCGGCAACCTTTATGGATTGGCTTGTAACAATACCGCCGAGGGAAATAACCGCAACATCTGTTGTTCCACCACCCATATCAACAACCATTGAGCCGTAAGGCTGGGCAATATCAATTCCGCAACCGATTGCAGCGGCAATAGGTTCTTCAATAAGATGAACTCTTCCTGCACCTGCCTGAATTCCGGCATCAATAACCGCTCTTTCTTCAACTTCTGTAACTCCGCTTGGAACACAGATTATAACTCTCGGTTTAAAGAAAGACCTTTTGCAAACTCGACCTAAAAAGTATTTAACCATTCTCTCTGTTGTGTTATAATCCGAAATAACCCCATCGCGAAGAGGACGGATTGCAACGATGTTTCCCGGAGTCCTTCCAAGCATTCTTTGAGCCGCATCACCTACTGCGTGAAGCTTATTGGTGTTTTTGTCAATTGCAACAACGGAAGGTTCCTTAGTCACAATCCCCTTGCCCTTAACATACACCAAAACGGATGCAGTTCCAAGGTCAATTCCAATATCCTGACCAAAATGCATTTGTATCTCTCCTATCTATCACAAAAAAGATTGTTTAATGTGATTTACATACATTTTTTCTCACTCTTTATGATATAACAAAAATCAAAAAAAGTCAATACCTTCCAAATAAAAAACACGACCTTTTTTTAAAGTCGTGTTTCTAATTTTTAATCTTTCTTATTTATGATAGGTTTTTCCCTCGTTTATGGTAAATCCTCTGTAAATCTGCTCGGATAATATAAGGCGCATAAGCTGATGAGGGAAGGTCATTTTAGAAAAGCTAAGCCTCTTTTTAAAGAGGGCCTTAACCTTTTCAGAGAGCCCGAAAGATCCTCCTATAATAAAGGCAATATGGCTTACCCCATCGCTTGCCGTTTTTTCTAAAAATCGGGCAAACTCCTCTGAGGTTTCTTCTTTTCCTTCTACGCAAAGGGTAACCACCATTGCGCCCTTGGGGATTTTCTCCTCTATGCGCTCCCCTTCTTTTAAGAGAACAATCTCTTTCTCCTTTTCCGAAGGGTTTTCAGGGGTTGGCTCGTCCTTTACCTCGATTATTTCAAAAGTGCAGTATCTTTTCAGCCGTTTTTCGTATTCCGCAATTGCCTCACGGATAAACTTTTCCTTAATTTTCCCAACGGCAATAACTGTAATCCCTATCATTACGGCTGGAAATAGTACCCAACGCCACGCTTTGTCATAATATTTACAGGCGCTGATGGGTCGTCTTCAATCTTCTCGCGAAGTCTTCTTACTGTTACATCGACAGTTCTGACATCGCCGTAATATTCATAATCCCAAACGCTCTCCAAGAGCTTTTGTCTTGAAAAAATGCGGTTTGGCTGGCTTGCGAGATGCTTGATTAAATCAAATTCCCTTATTGTAAGGTCAATTAAATTGCCGTTCTTATAAAGTTCATATCTGTTAAAGTCCAGAACGAAATTGCCTATTTCAAGAGTATCCTTTTCCACCTGAACTTCCGTAGCCTCAGGGGAAACACGGCGCATATTAGCCTTGATTCTCGCCATAAGCTCTCTTACGCTGAACGGTTTTGTTATATAGTCGTCTGCACCGAGTTCAAGGCCTAAAACCTTATCAACCTCTTCTTCTCTTGCTGTAAGCATCAAGATAGGAACAGATGAGGTTTCGCGGATTTTACGACAAACTGTAAACCCGTCAATTTTAGGAAGCATAACATCGAGGAGAATTAAATCAGGCTGAACAGTCTTTGCTTTAAGAAGAGCCTCTTCTCCGTCATAAGCCTCATATACCTCATAGTTTTCTTTTTGAAGATTAAGTTTAAGTATCTCAACTATCGGTTTTTCGTCGTCAACAACTAACACCTTTTTGTCCATAATTTACACCTCATATCTTAATATGATACATATCCTAATGGATTTTGATATACTCCGTTTTTCTTGATTTCAAAATGCACATGAGTTCCCGTGCTTCGGCCCGTGCTGCCCATCTTGGCAATTGTCTGGCCCTGGGTTACTCTCTGGCCCTTGGAAACAAGATTCTGGGCGTTATGGCCGTATGCAGTCTGGAAGCCGTTTCCATGATTGATTACAATATAATAACCATATCCGCTCATCCAGCCTGAATAGGTAACTGTTCCGGCAGCGGAGGCTTTAATTGCAGAGCCATAGCTTCCCGCAATATCAATTCCGTTGTGGTTTCTTCCCCAACGATAGCCGTATCTTGAAGAAAGATATCCGCTTGCAGGGTTTAGGAATGTGGGAGGAACTTTTGTTCCTACTTTTCTTACCTCTTTAACAGGCTCGGAAAGAACTTCCGATTCTAATATATCCCTCTTTATTTCTATGCCGTTTTCGGTCTTAATCGTGGCAATGTTTTTAACCTTTCCCTCAATACCTTTGGAAACAATACTGTATTCACCCTGATAGATATTGGGGTCGTCCTGCTTTTCGATTTCAAAAGGCACTGCCTCTTCATATTCAACAGTCTTGGTTGCGATAACCGAAAGTAGCGGAACCGCCTTTTCAATTATAATCTGGTCCCCTATATGAATAACCGCTCCGCTTGCAAGGTTGGGGTTTAAAGCAACGATTTCAACACTGCTTCGCATACCGAATTTCTCAGCAATGCCTGAAAGAGTATCCCCGGACACAACGGTATATTTCTCTAATTCTTTATCCGTCCCTGCAAGAATGCTTATAGCCTCTTCAAAGGTAGAAAGATTATTTATCCCGTGGTCATAGTCGAGGCTGTATGTATATTTCTCTTTGGTTTCAAGAACTGTATCGTCAGTAATCTCAACTCCACAGTAACGGATTAAATATTCTTCTCTGACTTTCTTGGCAATTGTTTCGGATGTAACCGCTGTTACAAATTCTCCGTCAACATATATCCCATAGCTTGAAACGATATAGTCAAGATTGTCAAGAAGATATTTCGACACATCCTCTTTTGTCATACACTCGTCTCTGTCCACAAGACGCCTTACATATTCAGGATTTTTCGTGTAGGTTTCATCCTCGCCCACAAAGGTTTTAACCGCCGTTTCCGCTTCTTTTATAGCATCCTCAACAACCTTTGTGTCGTCAATATATCCAACTAAATTTCCATCTATTATAACTTCATATCCGAGCGTATAATTTCTTGCGCTGAAAAATGCACTTACAAGTGTTAAAAAGATGACTGCAATAACGCCCGAAACAATATAGTGTCTGAAAGTTTTCCAAAGGCTCTTGACATTATGCATGTAAAGGCTCTTTTCATCTACCATAAAGGCACGGTCGGAAATACGCCTTCTGTTTTTTGGCTTTTCAGTTTCTCTATCAAAAATAGCCTTACCGAATTCCTCCGGTATGCTCTCATTATTTTCGTCTCGCCTATCCCGATTTTCCGCCAAAATATCACCCCTTGTTCGAAAAGGATTGGTTGCAATTATGTTAATATTATATTACAAATCTGTTACAATCCTAATTTTACAATAAAGTTTTTAAAAAGTCAACCTTTTACTTGTTCATTTCATAGATTATACGAAGACCGTCAAGAGTCAATGTCTTATCAACAACATCTATGGTTTCACTTTCAGGAGCAATAAGGACAGAAAGCCCGCCCGTTGCAATAACCTTGCAGTCTTTTGTTCCGAGTTCTTCCTTGATTTTAGAAACAATTCTGTCAACCTGACCTGCCTGGCCGTATACTGCACCTGACTGCATTGAGGAAATTGTGTTTCTTCCGATTGCAGTCTGTGGCTTTTTAATTTCAACCCTCGGGAGCTTTGCTGCTCTCTCAAAAAGGGCGTTCATAGAAACCTTTACGCCGGGGGCAATAACGCCTCCTAAATAGTCCCCCTTTTCGTCAATGGCACAAAAAGTTGTAGCCGTTCCGAAATCAACTAAAACAAGAGGCTTGCCGTATTTATGAATAGCCGCAACGGCGTTTACAATTCGGTCTGCCCCCACTTCTTTCGGGTTATCATATTTGATGTTAAGACCTGTTTTAACCCCGGGGCCAACCACCATAGGTTCGTGTTTAAAATACTTTCTTATTGCGTTGCAGAGAGAGTGCATAATAGGTGGCACAACGGAGGAAATTATAACGTCCTCGATTTGCGAAATGTCTATTCCGCTATGCTCTGTAAGCTGGCACAATGTTATGCCGATTTCGTCAGAGGTCTTATTTTTATCCGTTGAAATTCGCCAACTGTTTTTAAGCTCCGCTCCGTCAAAAAGCGCAACAACTATATTTGTATTACCAACATCGATAGCTAAAATCATTTACTTCCCCGCCTTACCTAAAATTCTTTAAATTCTACCTTTATATTATTATCAACAGTTAAAACTGCATAGCTTCTTCTTGCACAGCCCGGATTGATTATTGTAACTCCCGCCTCTTCTGCTAAATCACGGCTGTGGGTATGACCGTAGATGCAAATATCTGCCTCTTCTTCTTTTGCTCTTTTTAAAAGGGCGGCAGTGGAATACTTAACCCCGTATTTATGCCCGTGAGTCATGAAAACTTTCTTTCCGCCGAAAGTGAAAATTCTGTCCTCAGGGACACTTTTTACAAAGAAATCGTTATTGCCGATAACCTCTGCCACCGTAACTCTCGTGCAGGCAAGAGAAAACTCCTCAATGTCGCCGTGCATATCCCCTAAAAACATAACCATATCAATATCTTTTTCGTTTTCATAAGCCTCAATGAGATTCCCCACCGCTCCGTGAGAATCGCTAAGGATAAGTGCTTTCAAATCAATCACTCCTGAAAAATTATTATAACACAGTTTTTTCTGTTTGTCACTATTTTAGCGAAAATACATATAATATATTGATAAAAAATATTATGCAGGGAGGACTTTTCCTTTATGAATATCGAAAAAATGTTAAGCTCTTTAACGCCGGAACAACTTGAAGCAGGGCTTCTTAAATTAAGCGGAGTTTTAACCCACGAACAAATGGCACAGGTTAAGAATGTTCTTAAAACGACAAGCCCCGACGAGCTTTCAGAGAAGCTTAAAAATGTTGATGTTGATAAGGTTAAAGGCAGTCCCGAGTTCTCTCAATTTTTCAAAAATAACGGGCAGTAAAGGAGTCATTCATTATGGAGGAAAACTTTGATTTTCAAGGAGCGGTGAATAAAATACAGGAAATGTTTCAGAGCGAAGAAGGGCGCGCACAGCTCGGGGGAATTATGGATATGTTTGGAAGTGGCTCCAAAGAAGAACAAAGCTCCTCTTCGGGCGGGTTTGACCCTTCTATGCTTTTAAAGATGCAAAAAATTCTTTCTATGAGCGGAGATAATAACAGCGAGAAAGCCAACCTCCTCCGCTCTCTTAAACCTTTTTTAAAAGAAGAAAGACAGGGGAAAGTTGACAAGGCGATTCAGCTTATGAATATGTCTAAAATCATTTCCCTGTTTAAGGACGATTTTTAAGGGGGTGATACTTTGTATATAAGATATAATAACTCTCCCTCCCAAAGTCAAAGTGCTTCTTACCCTCCGCCTAAAACACCAAATCCTCCTCACAAGACATCGCCTTGTCCTCAGATTGAAAGCAATTGCAAGGAGCATAAAAATAAAGAGGGATTTAAAAACCCTTTGAAGTTTCTCCCCAAAGAGATTTATAATTCCGACACCCATAAGTTTTTCGGCAAACTTTCAGGGGAGGACATCCTCATAATCGGCCTTATTCTTATGGTTCTGGACAGCGACTGCAAAGAAGACCTTTTCCTTGTTCTCGCCCTTTTATATGTCCTTTTGTCCGACTGGATTGATTTTGGTCATATCTTCTCTTAGTAGGGCATAAATATATACCAAACAATATATGACGAAACGAGGTAGGATATATGAATACGAGTCTTAAAAAACACGAGGTGCCCATTAAAGAAACAATCTGTTCGGACTACTTACAGACCAAGGCGGAATGCGATTTAATCGTCCCGGACGCAAAGCCTGATGTGTCAAAAATTTTGCAGGTCTCGGGGAAGGCAGTTATAACCCAGAAAAGCGTTCAGCAGGATAAAGCCTATGTTCAGGGGGTTATTCATCTGACCGTTATTTATCTCCCAGAAGGTTGCGGAATAAAGTCTATTTTCACAAAGCTTGATTTCAGCACTGTAATAGACGCCAAGGGAGCGGATCCCTCCGGGCATATCTGGGCAGAGGCAAACCTCGAAGAAATTGATTATTCCATTGTCAACAGCCGTAAGATAAACATTAAATGTGCAGTTGGAATTGACACAAAAATCAGTCGGAAATGCAAAGCAGCAATCCCTGTCGGCTTAGAGGAAGACTGCTGTCTCCGTGCAAAATATTCTCCCTTAAAGCTCTCCTCCTCATCTCCTGAGGAAGAACAGTTTTTCCGTTTTAGGGAAAGAGTTGAAATCTCGTCAGGAAAGCCTTCCATCTGTGAAGTCCTCAAAATAGACGCAAAGCCCGGCTTTATAGACATAAAGTGTCACGATGATAATGTTAATATTTCAGGAGACCTTGATCTCCGTGTTGTCTACACCGCCGAGGATGGAGCAATCTGCACTTTGGAGGAGACTCTCCCCTTTAACGAAACCTTAGAGGGCATCTCTCTCCCTGAGGGGAATGTCGACGGCTCTCTTTGTGTCTGCGACATTGCTTTCGATGTGGGCGAAACTATGGGAGATGACGGACGCCTTCTTAACATTGACCTTCTCATTTGTGCTACCCTTAAAACCAACGATACAGTTGAAATGGAAGCAATCTCCGACGCCTTTTCCGAGGAAGCTCCTGTATGCCTTTCCAAAAACAGCTATGAAATAGAATGTCTTATGGATAAAAGCGTGGCTCAGATTGCCCACAAGGAAACCGTTTCTATCCCTGACTATCTCCCCCCGATCCACCGCATCTGCGATTGCAGCGGCGAGGCAAGGGTAACGGGCATCTCCTTAGAGGACGGCAAGGTCAACATAGAGGGAGAAATTCTTTCCAATATTATATATGAATCAACTTCGGAAGAAACTCCTATCTCAGGAATGAGCCATATATGCTCCTTCTCTCAGAGTATTCTGATGCCCGGCGCTAAGGAAGACTCAATCTGTGAAGCAAAGATTGAGCTTGACAGCATAGGCTATAACATAAATTCCGACCGAAGCTACGAGCTCAGATTTATTCCGGTTCTGACCACTATGATTCTTGCAAATAAAAGGCTGGAAACCATTGACGAAATATGCGAAGACAAAGATTCCGAGCCTATTTCCTTCTCTCCTGCGGTAATCTATTATGCCGACGAGGGAGAGTCTGTCTGGGACATCGCAAAGCACTTTTTTGTATCTCCCGAGACCATTCTCTCAAATAATCATATAGATGGCGAGACCCTACATAGGGGGCAAAGAATCTGCATTTTTAAGTAACCATAAAAACAGTTCCAAAGCGCCTTTGGAACTGTTTTTATTTTTTAAAGTTTTTTTGCGAAAAACTGTTGACAAAAGGACAAGTTTATGGTATTATATCATTTGTCGGTCGCATCGACCGAAAATTAAATAGTTGGTAAGCTGGTGTAGCTCAATTGGCAGAGCAGCTGATTTGTAATCAGCAGGTTGCGGGTTCGA
>JAZSPE010000029.1:0-7104 GCA_045537265.1 Clostridia bacterium
CTTTGGAAGCATAATTGGAAGACCCTGACCAATGCAGTCCGCAGTTGTGAAAATTTCAAGTTCTCTACCAATTTTATTATGGTCGCGTTTACGCGCTTCTTCAAGCATTTCAAGATATTCGTCAAGGTCAGACTTTTTAGGGAACGCTGTGCCGTAAATACGGGTAAGCATCTTATTCTTTTCGTCCCCTCTCCAATATGCACCGGCAGCGCTTTGAAGCTTAATCGCCTTAACATTTCCTGTTGACATAAGATGTGGACCTGCACAGAGGTCAGTAAACTCTCCCTGTTTATAGAAAGAAATAATCGCAGCCTCAGGAAGATCGTTTATAAGCTCAACCTTATAAGGTTCGCCTTTTTCTTCCATAAATTTAATAGCCTCAGCTCTTGGAAGTTCAAATCTTTCAAGAGGAAGATTTTCTTTGATAATTTTCTTCATTTCGGCCTCAATTTTATCAAATTCAGCCGCAGTTACAGGGGTCTCAAATTCAAAATCATAGTAGAACCCGTCTTCAATAGCAGGACCGATTGCAAGTTTGGCCTCAGGATATAATCTTTTAACCGCCTGAGCCAAAATATGAGAAACTGTATGACGGTACGCATTTTTACCCGCTTCATCGTTAAATGTCAGGAAATTAACTGTACAATCCTCATTTATTTCATAAGAAAGTTCGCGAACAGTTCCGTCAACTTCTGCAACCAAAACCGCTCTTGCAAGACCTTCGCTTATTTCCTTTGCAACTTCAATTAATTTTATTCCTTTTGGAAATTCCTTTACTTCATCTCTCAGTGTAATCTTCACCATTATAAAATTCCTCCTGTGTATCTAAAAGTTTCTCTCAAGCAGAAAATCTGAGAGATCACATAAAAAGCTCTTTCTTTCACCGAAAATATCCAGTGCGGCCTTTGCGGCCATAGTAGTTCGTTCTAGGGCATCTTTCGCTTTTTCAAGTCCCATAAGAGTAACAAATGTAGTTTTGTTATTCTCTTCATCGCTGCCGACAGGCTTTCCTAAAAGCTCTTCGTCGCCTATAAAATCAAGTATATCATCTTTTATCTGAAAAGCCAAGCCTAAATTCTGAGCGAACTCGACTATTTTTTCTCTTTCCGTTTCGGTTGCCTCCCCGCAGATTGCACCTATAAGGGTCGCCGCTAAGATGAGTGCACCTGTTTTATGCTTATGGATATATTCCAAAACCTCTTGGGTTGCATCATTACTCTTTTCATACAAAAGGTCAACAACCTGACCGCCAATCATACCTTCTGTTCCCGACAAATTGGAAACATTTCTTATAATTTCCACAGTTTTTTCGCTTTTAATCCCTGCCGATGACATAATTTCAAAGGCAAGATTTAAAAGAGAATCTCCTGCAAGAAGGGCTGTTGCCTCGCCGAAAACCTTATGGTTGGTAGGTCTTCCTCTCCTTAAATCATCATTATCCATACAAGGTAAGTCGTCGTGAATTAAAGAGTATGTATGGATACATTCGATTGCGCAAGCAAAAGGAAGCGCCTCCTGTATCTTTCCCCCAAGCATATCACATACTCCGAGAGATAAAACAGGTCTTATCCGTTTTCCGCCTGCTAAAAGACTGTATCTCATAGCTTCATATATTGAGTTTTGCAAATTATTTTTCTCAGGAACATATTCTTCAAGCTGTTTATTTATAAGCTCAATATATTCCGTCATTTGCTCTTTAAAATTCATTTTATTCCCCCATTGGTGCAAATGGTTGCTCTGTCATTTCTCCGTCTTTATTCTGCATTAAAACGCTGATTTTCTGCTCGGCGTTTTCAAGCTGAGTTGTGCAGCTTTTTGTAAGCTTAATTCCCTTTTCAAAAAGAGAAAGCATCTCGTCAAGGCTGACTTCGCTACTCTCCAAAGCTTTAACAACAGCTTCAAGTTCTTTTAAATTACTTTCAAAAGTCTCTTTTTCCATAACTATCTCCTTACTTAACTATTGCATCAAACCTGCCGTCTGAAACTGCAATATTTATTTCATCTCCGCTTTTAACCTGCTTAACCGATTTGATTATTCCGCTATCCCCTGATGCAATCGAAAAGCCTCTTGAAATTGTTCCAAGTGGGCTCAGAGCATCAAGTTTTGAAATCCCTGCCGAAAGCAATTGCTTTTTCCTGTCAAGCAAAACCTTTTCAGCCATTTCAAATCTATGGGCAAGGTTATCAAGAGTGATTTTCTTATCCGCAATTTTTATTAGAGGATTTTTAAAGGACGGCTTGTCAACACAGCCTGCCATAACAAGTCTTCGGCTCTCAATAATTCTTTGTGCTGAATTTTTAAGACGGGTAATAACATTATCAAATTTTTCGATAAGCTCATCTCCTGACGGAACAACAAGCTCAGCTGCCGCACTTGGCGTTGGAGCACGAAGATCCGCTACAAAATCTGCAATTGTGAAGTCAATTTCATGTCCGACAGCCGAAACAATGGGTATCTCACTTTCAAAAATTGCTCGTGCCACAATTTCTTCGTTAAATGACCATAAATCCTCAATGGAGCCACCGCCACGACCCACTATCATAACATCAACATTTTTCGCATTGTTGAAATATTTAATCGCTGAAACTATGCTTTTTGCAGAGTTTTCGCCCTGCACCAAAACCGGATATATTAAAACATCCGAGTAAGAAAAACGACGGGATAAAATATTTATAATATCTCTTATAGCCGCCCCGGTAGGCGCTGTTACAACACCAATTCTCTTCGGATATTTAGGAAGAGGCTTTTTCTTTGACTGGTCAAAAAGACCTTCTTCAAAAAGCCTTTGTTTAAGCTCTTCAAAGGCAATATGAAGCGAGCCAACCCCCTCTTGTTCCATTGAATTTATGTATAACTGATACTGCCCGTCCCGTTCATAAACACTGACTCTTCCACGGGCAATAACTTTCATTCCGTTTTCCGGTTTAAAATTTATTTTAGAGCTTGCCCCACGGAACATAACCGCACGCATAACCCCAGTTTCGTCTTTTAAGGACATATACATATGCCCTGACGAATGAAGCTTGAAGTTGGAAATTTCGCCTTTAACAGTTACATCCGACATAAGTAAATCGTTGTCCAAAATCTGCTTTATATAAAGATTAACCTGGCTGACGCTTAAAATCGGTTTTTCTTCCATAGGACTCTCTCCTTTCCTAGTTATCTAAAAACTTGCCAAACAGACAAACTCCCATAGCATTATCAGTTGAAAGCTCTGCTTCGGCAAAATAAACATCTTTCATATTTTCAAAGCCTTGTCTTAAAAACGCCGAGGAGGAAACTCCTCCGCCCATTAAAACTTTCTCAATACCATATTTTTTCTTAACATCTTCAATTGCCAAAACCAAAGATTCCCGTATGGTTTTCATAGTAAGATAGGCAATCTTTTCTTTGCTTTCTCCATCTTCAAAGGCTCGTCTGTATCTTGTTTCCTCTCCTGAAAAGTTTATATATCCATCCTTAACAGAGGTTTTTACCTTTTCGCTACCCTCGTATTCGAGAGCCATAGTATCAAGATATTTTCCGCAGGGAAACTCCATTCCCATAAGGACACCTATTCTGTCGATAAACTGACCTGCCGGAAGGTCTTTCGTTCCTCCGACAATTTCGGTTTTGAAGCTGTTATCTTCCCATTTCGCAATGGTTATTTCGGTTGTTCCGCCTGATATATGAACTGCAATAAACGGCTCATTTAAAAGGGAATATGCTCCGCAGGAATATATTGCTGACATAAAATGCCCTTCCTGATGGGAAACAAAGTTAAGTTTCGCATCAAGCACTGCTGAAACCGACCTTGCAAAGCTCTCCCCTGCCATAAAGACAGGCATATATGAGCCCTCTACATTTCTCGGTTTTGAGCTTACGGAAACAACCTTATTTTCATAAACGGATACATCAAAATCCCTGCTCATTTCTTCAAAAAGCTTGGGAAGATTTTTAATATGCTCAAAAACGGCGTCCGACTGACGAAGTCCGCACTCCCCCTCTTTAACTTTAAGAGGCGTCTTATAGTGCCGATGCTTGTCTCCCGCCATAACGCCCAGCGAAGTTGTATAACAACTCGTATCAATTCCAATATACAGGGTATCCATATTCCCCCCTACAAACTGTTTTTTATCTTATCCAAAACGCCATTAACAAAATCAACGGATTCTTCGCCGTCATAGGTTTTAGCAAGGCCAACCGCTTCATTTACGGAAACCACCTTAGGCACTTCAGGAAGATATAACATCTCGGCAACAGATAATCTCAAAACAGAAAGATTAACCGAAGAAAGTCTTTCAACGCCCCAGCCTTCACTCTTTTCTGAAATAATCTTGTCAATCTGTTCAATATTTTCCGTAGCATTTAAAACCACGCCACGGATATATTCTTCCTGGTCTTTTGGATTGTATTCCTTGCAGAAATCATCTAAAATCTGACCTATTTCAGCAGGCTGAAACTTATACTGGAATAATAAAATAAATGCATATTCTCTTGCTTTTGTTCTGTTCATAGTTTTCTCCAATGATATGTACTGTAAACACAAAGACAACCCGATTGACCAATGGTCAATCAGGTTATTCTCTTAGTCCTCTTTTTCTTCTTCTTTTTCTTCTTTCGGCATAACTATACCGTCAACCGTAACATTGACAGCGCTGACTTCATATCCTGTCATTGCCTCAACTTCGCTCTTAACTTTCCCTTGGATTTCCCAAGCAACATCCTGAATTTTTGTGCCATAATTAACACTTATGCTCATTTCAATTACTACGCTATTTCCATCAACGGCAACCTTAACGCCTTTGCCTGGACTTTTCTTGCCTAAAAACTCAACAAAGCCACCTGCAATAGAGCTTTGAATACCGTTAACCCCTTCCACGCTTTTTGCAGCGATAGCAGAAATAACGGAAACAACTTCATCTGATATAATAACATTACCTTTTTTCTCAATCATTTCTTCGGAACTCATAGTTTTAACCTCCTGAAATATTGTAGTTTGATTAAATTATCTTAAACTTGTACTTATTATACCATAAAATATTTAATATTACAATTGTTTTTTTGATTTTTTCTTATTTTTTATTTATGGTTACTGATAATTATTTCAGAAGGTTTAAAATCTGTCTTAGATGTTATTATATCTGCAATCTGTGACACTTTTTTCTTATCAAGTTCATCCGCCTTAACAATGACTCTTATTTCTTTCTCGTCAATAAAAACTATTGACTCTTTATACCCCTTTGCATTTATTAAATTTTCAATCTCGCCCTCTTTTTTTATAGCCTCAGCTGAGTCTTTCAGTTTCTTTCCCGCCTCGGCTTTTGCGTCTGCCGTGGCGCTCTCGTCTTCTGTTATTTCCTGGAACCGTTCTTTCGCCTCACTTCGCGCAGTATCCCTGTCTTTTTTCGCTTTGGTAAAATAATCTTCCGTATCTACCGTAGCCATAACGGGGACTGCATTTTCCTCAGGGCTATCCATTCCCAAATTTCCTACCGAAAATCTGTAATATCCGGCAACCGCCACCATAACAACAAGTCCGCCGACCAAGATTTGTTTGCCTTTAAGCGAGAGTTTTTTTGGTTTAATACCAATCCTTTTGTTTTCCGTAATTTTTTTCATGTATATCATCCTTTCACCGCATCATTTGCGGAAATTTAAATTATTTTCCTGAAGATGTAACTTTTATTCTATGTGAATCTATCCCGTAAAGAGCCTTGACCGCCTCATACAGCTCCAGCTTTACACTTTCGCTTGAAGCACCTTTCGCAATAACTAGCGCCCCTGTTGGCAGAGGAAGTTTCTCCTCCGTTACATAAGGGGTTTCATTTTGCCCTTGGCCATAAACAACCACGCTGTCTGTGTTTTCTTTAACCTCTTTTTCTTCTCCGCTACCTAAGTCTTTCTGGGTTTTTGACTGGCTGTTTCTTGCAATAACTGTTTTCCCCCTGCTCTCAAAGCTTAAAATAACATCAACATCTCCTGCCCCTTTTATTTTCGATAAAGCTCTTTCGGCTTCCTCGGATAATTCTTCTTTATATTGCAAAAAATTAAAGTTGTTTGCTTGAGTTTCAGAAGATTTTTCTTCATTGTCCCCTTTTTTGCCAAAGGCCAATAAAAGTATCGCAATGATGACCGCAAAAATAATGATTTTATTGAATTTGTTTTTGTTTAACCTTCCGTCTTCGGTGTTTTTAATAATATCAAAGTCCACTTTTATCCTCCGCTAAATGTTTATGTATTTGACCGCTATATTCTTACTGTCAATACCATATTTCGAAGAAATAACCGCCTCAATTTTGTCATCTATACATAGGTTTGCCTCCGTTGTTCTGACTGTAATAATTACCCCCCGTATTTCGCCGAATTTCTCCATATTCTGACTTTCAACTTCAAGCATAAACTCATAATCACAGTTTTCATTAATGCATTTAAGGTCAGTATTCATTTTCTTTGCTATATTTGCTTTGTATAATCTAAGCACTGTTTCACTCTCCTTTTTCTCCATATTTTTAACCTGAATTGTAGCTGTTTGTTGCAACTCGTTTATATCAAAATCGAAGTCAGATTTGCTTATAAAAGGACTGCAAATTGTCATCGTAAGCAAAAGTCCAAACAATATGGTTACATATTTTTTGACTGTTCCCGAAGGTAGAATTCCCTCTCCAACTACCGATAAAATCAAAACACCTGCAATCGCCATAAACCATTCTTTGAGTGCCTCCATAATTTATCCTCCAAGCATAATTGCCGTATTCCCTGCACTCAGCATAATGGTCATTATAATAACAAACATAACTGTAACCGCCAAGGTTACGGAAAAAATAAGACCTACAGAATCAGCAATTCCTGAAACGCATTTAACAACTCTTCCGTCGGTTATGGGCTGAATAATGGCCGCCGAAATCCTAAAAATTATCAGACACGCTGAAATTTTTATAAGAGGCAGAGCCATCGCACCTATCATAACGATTATGCCTGTTATCCCCACAGAGTTTTTGATTATAACACTGCAATTCATAACCGTTTCAACTGTTTCTGAAAGTATCAAGTCGGATCGTAGCCATGTCGTTCTGTGAGCCAAGGAGTTGGGGCCCATTGTTGTCTTCCTAAGACCGCTTGGC
>JAZSPE010000176.1:0-1629 GCA_045537265.1 Clostridia bacterium
GTATAAACCGAATGAATGTTTATATTGTCCGCAAGGCAACTCAGGGCCTTAGTGCCTTTATTTTAAGTCAGGGAAAAGAAGCGGCGGAAAAAGGCGTCGCCATTTCCTATGATTCAAGAAACAATTCTGAGCTTTTCGCAAAAGAAACAGCTTGTGTCCTGGCGGCAAACGGAATAAAGGTATATCTTTCTGATGCACTGCGACCTGTTCCTGAGCTTTCCTTTGCTGTGCGTCATTTCGGCGCATTTGCAGGAGTTATGATAACTGCAAGCCATAACCCTGCCAAGTATAACGGCTATAAAGTTTATGGAAGTGACGGAGGGCAGGCCCCTCTTGAACTTTCCGATAAAGTTCTGGAAGTAATCGGCAAAACCGATATATTTAAAGATGTTAAAACAGTTTCCTTTGAAGAAGCAGTAAACAGCGGAAAAATCGAGTTTTTCGGCGAGGAATTTGACGAAGTTTATCTTGAAAATGTGCTTAAACAGCAGATAAATAAGGACGCAGTCAAAAAGGTTGCAGACGACTTTAAAATCATATACACTCCTCTCCACGGAAGCGGTAATGTTCCTGTACGCAAAATGCTCTCAAAGGTAGGCTTTAAGAATGTTCTTTTGGTAGAAGAACAGCTTATTCCTGACGGAAATTTCCCAACAGTTAAATCTCCGAACCCTGAGAATAAAGAAGCCTTTGATATGGCCATTGAGATTGCAAAGGAAAACGATGTTGACCTTATAATCGGAACTGACCCTGACTGCGACAGAGTGGGCATTGTTGTCCGTGACAGCAAAGGGGAATATATCGCCCTTACAGGTAATATGACAGGAGCCCTTTTAACTGAGTATATCTTAAATGGAAGAAAAGAAAATAATAACCTCCCAAAAGACGGCGTTGTTATAAAAACAATTGTAACAACTTATATGGCGGATGTAATCTGCAAAGCCTATGGGGCTGAGGTTATGAATGTTTTAACAGGCTTTAAGTTTATAGGCGAGAAAATCAAGGAGTTTGAAGAAAAGAAAAACCATACCTATCTTTTCGGCTTTGAAGAGAGCTATGGCTATCTTGCAGGAACTCATGCAAGAGATAAAGACGCCGTTGTTGCAACAATGCTCATAACTGAAATGGCGGCATGGTATAAGGAAAAGGGAATGAGCCTTTATGAAGGACTTATGGCCCTCTATGAAAAGTATGGCGTTTTCAGAGAAAAGGCAGTTTCTATTGAAATGGAAGGTCTTGATGGTAACGAAAAAATTGCAGGAGTTATGAAAGCTATAAGAGAAAATGCACCTGTGCAAATAGGCGGCAAAAAGGTTTTGTCCGTAAGCGATTTGCTCCAAGGAATAGAGAAAAATCTTGAAACAAAGGCAGAAGAAAAAATAAATCTTCCAAAGGCAAATGTAATTTTATTTAAAATGGAAGACGACTGCTGGTGTGCTGCCCGTCCATCTGGAACTGAGCCGAAAATCAAGTTCTATATGGGAAGCAAGGGTAAGACCGTTGAAGAAGCAGAAGAAACTATCCAGAAAATGTGGAACGATTTAGAAAAATTTACAAAATAATTTTTAAAACCCCAAAGGCTTGTCGCCCTTGGGGTTTTAGTGTTTTTTAGTAAAAAGTATCCAATAT
>JAZSPE010000204.1:0-5336 GCA_045537265.1 Clostridia bacterium
GTGTCAGAACATGATATGGATATGTTGTTTTTAGAGGAATTTATTGTCTCTAAAGAGTTTTTAAATATCTTCACATCAAAAATTGGTATATTTGATGCAACCGCAGTTGAAGTTGAACACTCAAAGACTCATCCGGAATATGGTGAGTCTGATATGACAGTGATTATTGAAACGGACGGAAGAAGACACGGCCTTTTAATTGAAGATAAGATTGATGCTATCGCTATGCCCGAACAGTGCGACAGGTATTTGAAGCGTGGAGGTATCGGAGTATCAAATGGAGATTACGAGACTTTTGATGTGTTTATAGTTGCGCCCGAAAAGTATTTAGCAGATAATGTGGAGGCACGAAAATACCCTAATAAAGTTTCATATGAAGAGTGTCAAGCATATTTTGAAAAAGATATTGACAACAGAAAACAATTTAAAATATCACAAATAAAACAGGCCATACATAAGCAAAAATCAGGTTATCAAGTTGTAGAAAACAAGGCTGTTACAGATTTTTGGAGTAAATATATCGCATACCAAAAAGAAAATTATCCACATTTATTCTTAACAGCGACAAATGGGCCCAAAGGAGCCAAGTCTACTTGGCCTCAATTTAATACAATTATTGAAAAGCTTTACATTATACATAAATCAAGCAATTCAAAAGATAATTATGGTTATGTTGATTTAACAATTCCAGGTATGGCTGAAATTTTACCGCAATTGCAGATGTTATTGAATGAGATGGTAAATCTTAAAGAAAATGAAATGACCGTACATAAAACAGGCAAAGCGGCGGCAGTCAGATTATATGTTCCGAAAGTAGATTTTTCTAAACCTTTCGATGAACAAATCGATGCCGTTGAAAAATGCTTTAAAGCGGTTGAAAAGATGTCAGAATTGGTTAAGGAGTTTGATGCAGCCAAATTGCGATTGTTTATGAAAAATAACAACACAGATTGCAAACAATAATACTAAAAAATTTTTACTCTCATATATTATAAGTAGTAAGAAAAATATATGGGAGTGGTATAATGCAATATGCAACAATTGAAGAAAGAACGGTAAGTATTGCACATTACATAATAGATAGCAGATGCACGGTTCGAGAGGCTGCTAAAAAATTCGGGATCTCTAAATCGACCGTCCATAAAGACATAACGGAAAGGCTTCCTAAACTCAACAGAGTTATATATGACGAAACGCGGAAAATTCTCAACGAAAACAGAGAAGAGAGGCACATAAGAGGAGGCCTTGCGACCAGAGAAAAATATTTAAAGAAAAGAAAAGAGAAATAAAAACCGAAAGCTATCGCCTTCGGTTTTTTTGTTTGTAAGGGTTGATAATCCCTTCGGATTATGTTAAAATGAAAAAAGAGGAAACGGAGGATGAAATTATGATTCATTCATTTTTGCTTATAGGACAGTCAAATATGGCAGGGCGAGGCTTTTTAAGTGAGGCGGCGCCTATTGAAAACGAGAATATAAAGGTTCTAAGAAACGGAAGATGGCAGGGGGCATTTCGTCCCATTAACCCGGACAGGTCTTTTGCGGGGGTTAGCCTTGCGGAGAAATTTGCGGATTTGTATGCAAAAGAGCACGGCGTTGAGGTTGGACTTATTCCTTGCGCGGACGGGGGGACAAACATAGACCAGTGGTGCGTTGGAAGTCTCCTCTATGACAATGCCATATATCAGGCAAGGCTTGCCCAGAGGACTTCAACAATAGCAGGAGTGCTGTGGCATCAGGGAGAGTCCGACTCCAAAGAGGAGCGTTTCCCCTTATATGAAGAAAAATTCTTAAAGATTATGAACTCCATAAGAAAGGACTTAAATCTTTATGATGTTCCGTTCATTTTAGGAGGTCTTGGGGATTATCTTGCAGACTATAATGACGGGGCATTGAAAAATTATGTTCACATAAACGAAGCCTTAGAGAACATTGCAAAGGAAAACCCAATGACCGGGTTTGTAAGTGCTAAGGGCCTTACTTCAAATCCTGACTATCTTCATTTTAACGCCAAGTCACTTATGGAATTCGGCGTTCGTTATTACGAGGAATTTAAAAAACTTGAAGACAAAAATAAAGTATTTACCGAAAAGGGCAAAGAGGATGATTCAATCCGCTCGGAAATGGAGCTTTTATAAAATAAAAAAGGACTTAAGTTTTCTTAAGTCCTTTTGTTTTTTAGAATAATCCAGGAATGTTAAGTCCGCCGGTTAACTTTCCAAGTTCGTTTTCGCTACTTTCGGAAGCCTTTCTCATTCCCTCGTTAACTGCGGCAATGATAAGGTCTTGAAGCATTTCGATATCGTCAGGGTCAACAACTGCCTCTGAGAGATTAACTTCTAAAAGCTCTTTCTTCCCGCTTACTTTAACAGTAACGGCACCGCCGCCTGCACTTGCCTCATATGTTTGATTTTCAAGGTCTTCTTGCATTTTAAGCATCTGCTCCTGCATTTTCTGTGCCTGTTTGAGCATCTGATTCATATTTGCGCCACCCGGCATTCTTCCTCCCGGGAATCCACCTTTTGCCATTATAATCCGCCTTTCTTTTTATAGTTTAGTTTTCAGTAACCGTCATAACTTCCCCAAGCAAATCCTTTTTCTTTGCAAGATCAGCAATTGATGCACCACTTGGCTCGGTTGCTCTTTTTAATCGGTTTCCGCTTTCGGAAACAATAATTTTATAGTCCTCGCCGCTTACCTTTTTGAATAAGGCTTTGAGATAGTCTTTGCCCTCAGGGGTTGAAATTCTCTCATAAGCCTCGCGGTTTGACAGAATAATCTCGATTTCTTCCCCTAAAATATAGGCCTTTGCACGGAATAAGAACATATAAAGCTTTTTGCTTTCGTTTTTGACAATGGAAAGAGCGTCCTCCCACTTGTCCCATTCTTTTCCCTCTCCATCGGCTTTGGAAGTAGCTTCCTTTGGCTTTGGAGCAACTTTTTCTTCTGCCTTTTTCTCAGGCTTCTTTTCGGCTTTCTCTTCCTTTTTAGCAGGAGGAGGAGCTACGAAGTAGCCGTTTTCTATTTTGCTCTCTAAAAGGGAAAGCCTTGCGGAAAGGGCATCCGCTCCCTCGCCGTATTGTGGCTTAGAGAGTTTTAAAAGAGCCATTTCAACAGAAATTTTCGGGTTTGCAATCCACTTTGCCTGAGCCAAATACTCGCAAAGGGTTGTTATGGAATATAAAAGCCTTTCGACAGAGAATTTCTCCGCCTGTGCTTTGTATTTTTCAATTTTTTCTCCGCTTCGCTCAATGATTTCTGATGGGTTATTGGTTGCCTTGCAGAACATAAGATTGCGGAAATGGGTAATCAAATCGTCAAAGAAGCTTGAAACCTCTTTGCCCTTGTTTAAAAATGCGTCCGCAGTTTTAAGGCAGGAAAGAGTGTCTTCCTTTGCGATAAAGTCGGCAAGGTCGAATAAAACCTCGTCGTTTACAATTCCCACAATTTCGGAAACGGTATCCTTTTTAATCTCTCCGTTAAAAGATGCGGTGCACTGCTCCAAAATACTGAGACCGTCACGCATTGAACCGTCCGCAAGCTCGGAAATAAGCTCGGACGCATCAGGGGTTATGGATATATTTTCTGCCTCGCAGATTTTATTTATTCGTTTTGAAATATCGTCAACGCCAATTCTTCTGAAATCAAATCTCTGACACCTTGACAAAATGGTGGGGAGAATTTTATTAGGCTCGGTTGTTGCTAAGATAAAAATAACATATTCAGGGGGCTCTTCCAGAGTTTTAAGGAGAGCATTAAAGCCCTCGTTGGTAATCATATGAGCCTCGTCAATTATATAAACCTTGTATTTACAGTTGGCAGGAGCATAGTCAACTTCCTCGCGGATTTGTCTTATATCCCCAACACCACGGTTGCTGGCAGCGTCCATTTCATAAACATCCATAATGGAGCCGTCCATAATTCCTCGGCAGGTGGGGCACTCGTTACAAGGATTTCCGTTTTGCGGATTTTCGCAGTTAACGGCGCGGGAGAGGATTTTGGCGCAGGTTGTTTTACCTGTTCCTCTTGTTCCACAGAAAAGATAGGCATGAGCAATACGACCTGACATAACGCTGTTTCTCAGGGTTTCGGAAATATGCTCCTGACCGACAACATCCTCAAAAATCATCGGACGCCATTTACGGTATAAAGCCTGATACATTTCGGACATACTACTCTCCTCCTTAAAAATTTTGGGGTTTACTTCCCGTGCCTAAAAAAATAAAGCTATGTTCTTGAGTTCGAGGCATAACTACCCGCGTAATCCGACAGTTAGCTCAGATACGGCTACCCTACGGCACATCAAAGATACTGCTTAATGCTGCTGCATTCCTGCCCTGACATGGTTCACAGGCTTTAATTGCGTAAGACCGAATCGTCAACACCACTTATCGGAAACAGACCGCACAGCCATGTCCCTCAGCTCAAGTTGTCATCCCCACTTAGCGGATTGAAGGTTACAAGGTACCGCTGCCACCCCGATTTAACATAGCTCATACAGTATAACACATAAAGCCTTAGATGTCAAACAAAAAACGGAGCTATGACAAAATGCGAGGGCATTTTACATATAACTCCGTCTGTTTCGATTATTTACAAAGGGCAAGCTCAACATTTCTTGTAAGAATGTCGCCATAGGTGTAAGAAACTCTTCTTTCAGCCCCTTCGCTGTCTCCAACAGGGTCAAGCTTGATTACAAAAACATTTCTGTAAGTCCCCTCGATAACTCCGTTGCGAACTGCACGTTTTTTTCTGCCTTTCTTGGACGCAAATCTGACTTTGCTTCCTATATTATCTTTAAGATCTGCCTTGATTCTATCAATTTCTTTTTTGTTATCCATAAGGTTCCACCTCATATGTAAAAAATCTAAAAAACACAATAGATTGTGTACCAATGAAATTATTATAACATATATTGTGGTATTTGTAAAGGGTTTTTTGTAAAAAAACATAAAAATTTGTAGAATTTTTCCGAAAATAAAGATTCTGTATGAAATGGGCAAATAAGGAAAAAATAAAGAACAAAAGGAGAGGATATTTTGAAGTTTTTTAAGCGGTTTAATATTCTTGATTATATAATTCTTCTGGGGGTTATCCTGACGGTTTTGTTTGCAGGGTATAACTTCCTTCCTCAAAAGAACAAGGAGTGCAAAATGACAATCTCATATGAAGAAGAGGCGGAAATTAAAGACGGCGACATCTGTTTTGATATGGACGGGAACAAAACTCTGGGGGAAATCCGACTTATAGACAACGGGTTTTCCGTTTCTTTTGAGGGAAGATACAGCGAGAATGGAATTCGCATGGGGGAAAGAGTTTATGCCATTAACCTTCCTC
>JAZSPE010000225.1:0-1684 GCA_045537265.1 Clostridia bacterium
TTGCCTTTAACACAGGGTATTATACTCCAAAATCTTCATCAAGCGCATCAATTTACGGATACAACCATTTCCCTTATACCCTCCCGAACTTGTTCAGAGAAAAAGGGTATTCGGCAAACCAGTTCCATTACAACAAAATGGAATTCTATAACAGAGCAACAATGCATAAAGCCTTTGGCTACGAGAACTATATCTCATTTATGGACTATATGAAAGAAGCAGAGGCAGAGCTTGACAGTAACACAATGCTTTTAGAGGATGAGGCTGTTTATAAGAAGATGGTTGAAAATGAGAAGTTTTTCGACTTTATCATAACCTATTCGGCTCATCTTCCGTATAATGCGGACGATAAGATTGAGGCGGCAAAGCTCAAATATCCCGCTCTTGTAGATAAAACAAGTGTTGCTGAATTCAAAGCGATGATGCAGAGAATTGATTCTCAAAGCGTTGAGATTGACTATTCTTTATATGATGACGCTAAGTGGGAAAGCCTTACAAGAGAATATAATAACGCAAGACTTCTTGCAAAAGATACAGACGAGTTTATAAGGCTTTTAGTTGAAAAGCTTGAAAGAGACGGACTTATGAAGGATACGGTTTTAGTGGTTTTTGCTGACCACTATACCTACGGATATTCTGACGAAACTATCGTTAAAGGATTATCCCTTTTAGGAGGAGAGCGATTTATTGAGGAGACTCCCTTCTTCATATATCATAAGGGGTCTCCTAAAATGAGAGTTACAAAGGTTTCAAGTACGAAGGATATCCTTCCTACTATGATAAACCTTTTCGGCCTTGATTGGTTCGGGGGATATATCGGGGACGATATATTTGACGATAACAATAAAGGCTTTGCGTATTTCAGCAATATGACCTGGTATGACGGAAAAATTTACAGAGACGATGCTCTCGTTGTAACCGAAGAAAACCGTGAATATATTGAGGAAATCGACAAAAAGATGATGGACTGTGTAAACATAAACGATATAATTGTTGCCGGCGATTATTTTGCGCGGCAGAAATAGGAAAGGAAGAGAAAAGTGAAGGAACAGTTAAACCAGATAAGATTAGACGCAACAGCACAGCTCGAAGAAATTAAATCACTTGATAAAATTGAAGAGTTTCGTGTAAAGTTTTTAGGTAAAAAAGGCGAGCTTACAGCCATTATGAAAGGCATGGGCGGTCTCTCTGCTGAGGAAAGACCAATCGTTGGACAATTGGCAAACGAGGTAAGAACCTTTATTGAAAAGGCTATTGAAGAAAAGAAAGAGATAATCGAAAAGTCTGCAATGGCAGAAAAGATTAAAGCAGAAAAATTGGATGTAACAATGCCAGGTAGCAGGAAAAACCACGGCACACTTCATCCGCTCACAAAGGTTTTAAACGACCTTGAAGATATCTTTATAGGAATGGGCTTTACAATTGCGGAAGGCCCTGAGGTTGAGCTTGACTATTATAACTTTGAAGCTCTCAATATCCCGAAAGACCATCCGGCAAGAGATACTCAGGATACATTCTATATAAATGATGATGTGGTTTTAAGAAGCCAGACATCTCCGGTTCAGGTTCGTGTTATGGAAAAACAGGCTCCGCCAATCAGGATTATTTCCCCTGGCCGAGTGTATAGAAGTGACGCGGTTGACGCAACACACTCCCCTGTTTTCCATCAGATCGAGGGTCTTGT
>JAZSPE010000094.1:0-1905 GCA_045537265.1 Clostridia bacterium
CCGGGAAGGGATAAAAGCTCATCCATAGTGGACGGAACTTCTCCTCCGAAATCAGAAATAAGTTTTTGGCAACAGCCAATGATATTCTTGGCTTTATTCTTATAAAATCCGCAAGATTTTATCATCTCACGAAGTTCAAGCTCGTCTGCATAGGCGAAAGCATAAACATCGGGGTATTTTTTAAAAAGGGCAGGGGTGGTAAGATTGACACGAGCATCAGTGCATTGTGCCGCAAGCTGTGTGGCAATCAAAAGCTCAAGGGCAGAGGTGTAGTCTAAGGTGCAGTCTGCATCCCCGTAAACTTCCTCAAAAACGCCTATAATATTTTTGACTCTTTCTTTCTTTTTTGCTAAACTTTCCACCAAATTTATAAATCCCCCTTGCAAAAGTGCGACAAAAATATTATAATATATAAAGTAGAATTTGTAAAGAGCTCAGGAGGAAAAATATGAGAGATTACACCTTTTTAAAACAGGCGGATAAGGAAGTTTTTGAGGCCATCGGCCTTGAAACAAACAGACAGCAAAACAAGATTGAGCTTATCGCGTCTGAAAACTTTGTAAGCGAGGCAGTTATGGAGGCAATGGGCTCTCCACTTACAAATAAATATGCAGAAGGCTATCCTGGAAAGAGATACTACGGCGGTTGCGAATATGTTGACATAGTTGAAACTCTTGCCATTGAGAGAGCGAAGACTCTTTTTGGAGCGGAGGCGGCAAATGTTCAGCCTCATTCAGGGGCATCTGCTAACCTTGCGGTGTTCTTTGCTGCAATGGAGCCGGGAGACACATATCTCGGAATGAACCTTGCCCACGGCGGACATTTAAGCCATGGTTCACCGGTTAATATCTCAGGCAAATATTTCAATGTTGTTCCATACGGCGTTGACGCTGTTACACACAGAATTAACTATGAAGAAGTAAGAGAGCTTGCTTTAAAGCATAAACCAAAGCTTATTCTGGCTGGTGCAAGCGCTTATGCAAGAGAGATTGACTTTAAAAAATTCAGAAAGATTGCAGACGAAGTTGGGGCATACTTTATGGTTGATATGGCTCATATTGCAGGTCTTGTTGCGGCAGGCCTCCACGAAAGCCCGGTTCCTTATGCAGACTTTGTTACAACAACAACTCATAAGACACTCCGAGGCCCAAGAGGCGGTCTTATCCTCTGTAAAGAAAAGTATGGCGCTATGATAAATAAGGCTGTGTTCCCTGGTTGTCAGGGCGGTCCTTTAATGCATGTTATCGCTGCAAAAGCAGTATGCTTTAAGGAAGCACAGAGCGAAGAATTTAAAGCATATCAACTTCAGATTAAGAAAAATGCAAAGGCTCTTTCCGAGGCTCTTATCGCAAAGGGTGTTAAGATTGTTTCCGGCGGAACAGATAACCACCTTATGCTACTTGACCTTACAACATTTGATAAAACAGGCAAAGAAATTGAACATCTTTTAGACGAAGTTTGCATTACAGTTAATAAAAACACAATTCCAAACGACCCACAAAGCCCATTCGTTACAAGCGGAATAAGAATCGGAACTCCTGCTGTTACAAGCCGTGGATTTAAGGAAGAGGATATGGGAGAAATCGCCGACCTTATCTACCTTACAATCACAGACTTTGACAACAAGAAAGACGAAATCAAGGGCAGAGTAGAAGCGCTTTGCGCAAAGTATCCGCTCTATGAATAGGGAAGTTAGGGACTGGAAATGTCCTGATTGCGATACCATCAACATAGGCCGAAGATGCGTTATCTGCGGAAAAGAAAAGCCTGAGGAAAAAGCGCCTGAAAAAGCAAAACCTGCTTTAAAGGCGAAACCGAAAAACACAAAGGAAAAGATTATTCTCTATATTTGCGCGATTATTCTTTTCGTAGTTGTAAGCTTTCTTGCAAGTCGGAGGCCAAGCG
>JAZSPE010000057.1:0-6750 GCA_045537265.1 Clostridia bacterium
GAAACAACAGGCCTTGATGCAAAGCAGGAGAAGATAACCGAGATTGGCGCAATTAAAATTGAGAACGGAGTAATGACCAAGACTTTTTCTGCTTTGGTTAACCCTTTAAAGCCAATCCCTGAAAATATAACAAATCTTACGGGGATTTCCGATGAAATGGTTAAGGATTGCCCTGACATTTCTAAGGTTATGCCCGACTTTTTAGAGTTTATGGGTGGCGCCATTGCGGTTGCCCATAACGCAAAGTTTGATGTTTCCTTTGTAACAGAGGAATGCAAAAGACTTGGCCTTGAATTTAATAACAGAGTAATGGATACGGTTGAAATTTCCAAGGAGATTTTCCCTGAGGAGAAAAAGCATAACCTTGAAGTTTTGTGTAACCGTCTTGATATAAGCTTGGAAAATCATCACAGAGCCGTGGACGATGCAACAGCAACGGCTGAGGCTTTTATAAAGATGATGGATATGCGTGATGAGAGAGCAAGAAAGGGCGAGGAGTTTGACATAAAATCCCGACCTGAGTTCTTAAAGCAACAGTATCATCACATTATTTTGCTTGCGAAAAATATGACGGGGATAAAAAATCTCTACCGCCTTATTTCCAAGTCCAATATTGACTATTTCTATAAAAGACCGAGAATTCCAAAGAGCGAACTTTTAAAACACCGCGACGGTCTTATTATCGGCTCTGCCTGTGAACAGGGCGAGCTTTACAGAGCTATTCTTGATAAAAAGCCTGAAAGTGAAATAAAGTCTATTGCGTCTTTTTATGACTATCTCGAAATTCAGCCTCTTGGGAATAACGAATTTATGCTGAGGAACGGCGAGGTTTCAAGCATAGAAGACATTAAAGATATGAACCGCGAAGTTGTCCGCCTTGGAAAAGAGCTGGGCAAAAAAGTTGTTGCCACCTGCGATGTTCATTTTATGGACCCGTCAGATGCGCTCTACCGTCAGGTGTTGCAGGGCGCTCAGGGGTATTCCGATGCGGACAAGCAGGCTCCTCTTTATTTCAGAACAACTGAGGAAATGCTGGAAGAATTCAGCTATCTGGGCGACGATATTGCAAGGGAAATAGTTATAGATAACACTAACGCCATTGCAGATATGATTGAAGATTTAAAACCTCTTCGGAGCGGGTCTTATCCTCCGTCTATTGAAAACAGTGAGAGGGATTTGGAAGAAATGTGCCGTAACAAGGCCTATGAGATTTATGGAAATCCACTTCCCCCAATTGTTAAAGAAAGAATGGACAGAGAGCTCAGCTGTATTTTGGGATACGGCTATTCAGTTATGTATATGATTGCCCATAAGCTTGTTAAAAAGTCCAATGAGGCAGGGTATCTGGTTGGCTCCCGAGGCTCTGTCGGCTCATCCTTTGCGGCGTATCTTGCAGGGATAACAGAGGTTAACGCCCTCTACCCTCACTATATCTGCCCGAAGTGTAAGCACAGCGAGTTCTTTACTCAGGGTGAACATACAATCGGAATTGATATGCCTCATAAAAATTGTCCTGAGTGTGGGGCAGAAATGAAAAAGGACGGCTTTAACATTCCTTTTGAAACCTTCTTAGGCTTTGAGGGAGACAAGGTCCCTGATATCGACCTTAACTTCTCTGGGGAGTATCAGGCTACAGCCCATAAATATGTTGAGGAGCTTTTTGGCGAAGGCTTTGTGTTTAAAGCAGGAACAATAGGCACTATCGCCGAAAAAACCGCAATTGGCTTTGCCAAAAAATATTATGAACAAAAGGGAATAAATGCCCCTATGGCTGAAATTAAAAGAGTGTCAAGGGGAATGGAAGATGTTAAGAACACAACGGGACAGCACCCGGGCGGTGTTATTGTCTGCCCGAAGGATATGGACATTCACGACTTCTGCCCAATTCAGCACCCTGCGGACAAAAAGGATTCAGGGATAATAACAACCCATTTTGACTTCCATTCAATCCATGACAATCTTTTAAAGCTTGATATACTGGGTCATGATGACCCATCAACAATCCGTATGCTTGAAGATTTAACAGGGGTTAATGCTTTGGAAATTCCTCTTGACGACCCTGAAACAATGAGCATATTCAAAAGCACCGATGCAATCGGGGTAACCCCTGAACAAATTGATAGTAAGGTGGGGACTTTCGGTGTCCCTGAATTTGGAACATCTTTTACCCGTCAGATGCTTCTTGATACTCTTCCAACCACCTTCTATGAGCTTGTTATAATTGCAGGTCTTTCCCACGGAGAAGATGTTTGGCTTAACAATGCTCAGGACTTGGTTAAAAAGGGAATTGCCTCACTTTCAGAGGTTATAGGTCTTCGTGACGATATTATGACCTATCTCATATTAAAAGGCCTTGAACCCAAAATGGCGTTTAACATTATGGAATTCGTCCGTAAAGGAAGAGCGGCAAGAGAGGGAATGCCAAAAGAATATGAGGACGCTATGATTGCGAATAATGTGCCAAGCTGGTACATTGAGTCCTGTAAAAAGATTAAGTATATGTTCCCGAAGGCCCATGCGGCAGCGTATGTTATGATGGGCTTCCGTGTTGCATATTTTAAAGTTCACTTCCCAATCGACTTCTATATTGCATATTTTACAGTAAGAGCCGACCTTTTTGATGCGGAGATTATGGCAAAGGGGGACAAGGCTTTGGTTGCGGAAATGCAAAAGCTTAAACACGCCCAGAACTTATCCGCAACTGAAAAGAGCTTGTTTACTATTATGGAATTAGTTCATGAGATGTATCAGCGAGGCTTTGAATTCCTGCCCGTTGACCTTTATAAGTCCGATGCAAAGAAATTCTTAAAGGTTGACGGGAAAATTCTTCCGCCCCTTAATGCCTTCGGCGGAGTGGGAACTGCGGCGGCAGAAAGTATTGTGGAGGCAAGAAAAAGCGGAGAGTTCTTGTCCCGTGAGGACCTTAAAAACCGCGCAAAGATAAACAAAAGCGTTATGGAAACTCTGGCGCAGAACGGATGTTTTGATAATCTCCCTGAAACAAGCCAGATTTCACTTTTTGAAGCATAAAGGAACAGTAAATGACAAAAGGAAAAGTAATAACAGGGTTTTTAAAAAAGAATATTGTTATGGTAATTGCCTTTTTGGCGGCGGCGGTAACGAGCTTTTTTGTCCGCCCCGACAAAGAGTATATTTCCTATTTCGATTTTAAGACCCTGACCTGTCTTTTCTGCGTCCTTGCAACTGTCTGTGCCCTTAAAAACATAAAGTTTTTCTATATCCTTGCAAGGAAGATAGTTGAGAAATTCAAGACGGCAAGGTCGGCAATCCTTGCCCTTGTCTATATAACTTTTATAGGCTCAATGCTTATTGCAAACGATATGGCTCTTCTGACTTTTTTGCCCCTTGGCTATTTTGTCCTTGTGACAGCTCAAAAGGAAGAGTATATGGCTTTTACATTTATAATGCAAAACATTGCGGCAAACTTAGGAGGAATGCTGACCCCTTTTGGCAATCCGCAGAATTTATATATTTACAGTAAATTCCATATTCCCACATTGGAGTTTATGGGCATAATGGCTCCGCCTTTTGTTTTTGCGGTGGTGCTTATAACCCTTATCTGCTTTTTCGGGGTAAAGAATGAGCCCCTTGAATTAGAAGAGGAAGAAGTTTCTTGCCCCAGAGGGAAAACGGCTCTCTATCTTTTGCTGTTTGCCTTTTCCATTTTGATAGTGTTTAGAGGTATACCTTACATATGGGGGCTTGTTGTAATCCCCGGGGTGCTTTTATGGATTGACAGAAAGGCTCTTAAAATGGTGGACTATCCTCTCCTTTTAACCTTTGTCTTTTTCTTTATTTTTTCGGGGAATATGGCAAGGGTTGGCGCAGTCCGAGAGGTTTTGTCAGGCCTTTTGGAAAAAGGAACAATGGTGTTTTCCGTTATATCCTGCCAGTTTATAAGCAATGTCCCATCGGCGATTTTGCTCTCGCAGTTTACGGATAATTATAGAGAACTTCTTTTGGGGGTAAACATTGGCGGAGCGGGGACCCTTATCGCATCCCTTGCGTCACTCATAACTTTTCGGGAATATATTAAACACAACCCGGGAGAGACCCTTAAATATATAGGAATGTTTTCCTTATATAATTTCGGGTTTGTGATAATTCTCACGGCATTTATGCTTATGATAAAATAAAGGAGCGTTAAAAACGCTCCTTTTTAGTTTAAGTATTCAATGTAATCAGCTTCCGAGGCGAAGAGGATGTATTCTCCTTCCCATGCCACGAAACCCATATATCCGTCCTGAGTGTTATAACCTTTCATAATAAACCTCCTTATGCTGCCGATGCCTGACCAAACTGTGCTTTTCTTCTGGCAGTTACTATTCTTCGTCTTTTAGTATCTCGATGCTTTAAAAGAGCAAGACCGATTTTTCCGACAAAAATGAAGGAGAAACTTAAAAGGGAGTTAGAGAGAATTTCCGTAATTCCGATTTTGTCTAAATCGCTTGCCCCTGCCGTTCCTAAAAGAATAAATATACCTGCAAAAATTAAAAGCTTAAAAAATGTTTTTGTGTTTTTCATAAAGTATTACCACCTTTCTATGTCTTGATTATAACAGGGTAGGTGTGTTATAATTTGGACAGCTCAAAAAAGTTTGAAAAATTTTTCCTATACTCTTGAAAAATTTAAAAAATTGTAGTATTATATTTTTTATAGTTTATTTGTTGCAGTTGCAACAGAAAAGGGGTATATTATGATTAAGAATGAGTATCTTAAAAAGGTTATGGAAACCGTTATTAAGAGAAACGCAGGCGAACCTGAGTTCCATCAGGCAGTTGAAGAGGTTTTAGAATCCTTAGAGCCTGTTATTGAGGCGCATCCTGAATATGAAAAGGCTGGCCTTATCGAAAGAATAGTTGAACCTGAAAGAACAATCAGTTTCAGAGTTCCGTGGGTTGACGACAATGGAAATGTTCAGGTAAACAGAGGTTTCCGTGTTCAATTCAACAGTGCAATCGGACCTTATAAGGGTGGTCTTCGTTTCCATCCATCTGTTTATCTTGGAATTATTAAGTTCTTAGGTTTTGAACAGACATTTAAAAACTCTCTTACAGGTCTTCCAATCGGCGGCGGTAAGGGTGGTAGCGATTTCGACCCAAGAGGTAAGAGTGATGGCGAAATTATGAGATTCTGTCAGAGCTTTATGACAGAGCTTTCCCGTCACATCGGTTCCCATGTTGACGTTCCTGCAGGTGATATCGGTGTTGGCGCAAGAGAAATCGGTTACCTTTTCGGTCAGTATAAGAGAATTTGCAATAACTTTGAGAATGCAGTTTTAACAGGTAAAGGTATTTCTTACGGCGGAAGCTTAATCCGTCCTGAAGCAACAGGTTTTGGAGCAGTTTACTTCTGCGATGAAGTTTTAAAGGGCTGCGGAGACAGCATTAAGGGTAAAACTTTTGCAGTATCAGGCTTTGGTAATGTTGCCTGGGGCGCTGTTTTAAAGATAAACCAGCTCGGCGGTAAGGTTCTTACAATTTCAGGTCCTGACGGCTATGTTTATGACGAAGACGGTATCACAGAAGAAAAAGCAGCATATATGCTCACAATGCGTGCATCAGGTCGTGACAAGGCTCAGGATTACGCTGACAAATTCGGCGCTGAATTCTTCCCCGGCGAAAAGCCCTGGGGTGTTAAGGTTGATGTTGTTATGCCCTGTGCTACACAGAACGAGGTTCACCTTGCTGACGATGAAAAGATTGTTGCTAACGGCGTAAAATACTACAACGAAGTAGCTAATATGCCCACAACAGCAGAAGCTGTTGCATACCTTGTTGAAAACGGTGTTGTTGTTGCTCCTTCAAAGGCAGTTAATGCCGGCGGCGTTGCAGTATCAGCGCTGGAGATGTGCCAGAACTCAATGCGTCTTTCATGGAGTGCAGAAGAAGTTGACGAAAAGCTTCACGGCATCATGACAAACATCTTCAACAGCTGTAACAACGCAGCAAAAGAATACGGTATGGAGGGTAACCTCATTGCCGGCGCAAACATTGCAGGCTTCTTAAAGGTTGCAGAAGCTATGATGGCACAAGGTATCGTATAATAAACAAAAACAAAAGGTACTCAGAATTTCTGAGTACCTTTTTTGTTTTTCTTTTTTATTTTACTGAATAGCTATATCAGAACTTCTCGCGCTTTTGTTTTTATCTTTTTCCGGCAACTGCACCAAAACAATTGCCGCAAACATCAGAACACATCCTGCAATCTGGGATATACTCATAGCCTCAGAAAGAATTATCCAGCCTGAAATCGCCGCAAAAACCGACTCTAACGACATAATGATTGAAGCGGATGTGGGCTCTGCATATTTTTGCCCGATAACCTGCAAGGTGTACGCTACGCCGCAGGACATAATGCCTGAGTACAAAAGAGGAACCGCACATATTAAAATGTTCGATATGTCGGGTTTTTCTATTAGAAGCATCAGCAAAAGGTTGATGATTCCGGCAGTCATAAACTGCGTGCAGGAAAGCTTCACCCCGTCGATACCGGTAACGAATTTGTCAATACAAAGTATCTGGCAGGCAAAAAACACCGCACACAAAACCGTCAGCAAATCGCCACCGTTAAATGAAATCTCTTCACCGAAGAGGCACAGAAAATACATACCTGCCATAGCCGCCACTATTCCCAGCAGCATTTTCAGGTTGAATTTCTTTCCCATAAAAAGTCCTATCAGCGCCACAAAAATAATATAAAGCGCCGTTAAAAAGCCGCTTTTTGCCG
>JAZSPE010000206.1:0-2468 GCA_045537265.1 Clostridia bacterium
CATGCCGTTTTCAAGGTTTCTGTCAAGCTTTGCCTGAGGACGATTATCCTCTTCAAAATAGTGGAGGAACTGCTTAGGAGCAGAAGGAAGGTTAAGCTCCTGCGGAACTCCTGAAAAGCTTGCCCAAGCCTCTTTGATTTCGTCAATAGAAGGCTTTTTGTCAAAGCTTACGAAAACTGCCGCTGTGTGTCCGTCGGAAACAGGAACACGAAGACACTGAGTTGTGATAGAAGGGGAAGTTGCGTCAACAATCTTGTCGCCTTCGATTTTTCCCCATATTTTAAGAGGTTCAACCTCACTTTTTTCTTCTTCGCCACCGATGAATGGGATAAGGTTATCAACCATTTCCGGCCAAGTTTCAAATGTCTTGCCCGCACCGGAAATTGCCTGATATGTACAAGCGAGAACATTCTTAATACCATACTTCATAAGAGGATGAAGAGCAGGAACATAGCTTTGGAGAGAGCAGTTTGACTTAACCGCAACAAATCCGCGCTTTGTGCCGAGACGCTTTTTCTGAGCTTCTATAATTTCAGCGTGCTCAGGATTGATTTCAGGAACAATCATAGGAACATCGCTTGTATGTCTGTGCGCTGAGTTGTTTGAAATTACAGGGCATTCAGCCTTAGCATATGCTTCTTCAAGGGCTCTGATTTCGTCTTTTTTCATATCAACAGCGCAGAAAACGAAGTCAACCTGTGCTGCAATTTTTTCAATATCTTCTGATGCGTTTAAAACCACCATATCCTTAACAAATTCAGGAATTGGAGTGGTCATTGACCATCTTCCGCCAAGAGCTTCTTCATATGTTTTTCCTGCGCTTCTCGGAGATGCAGCCAAGCAACACAAATTGAACCAAGGATGGTTATCCATAAGAGTAATAAATCTCTGGCCAACCATACCGGTTGCGCCGATGATACCAACATTATATTTCTTCATAACTTAAATGTCCTGCTTAATTTAAGTCTGCCTTTAAAAATGCAAAAATTTATCAATATTATTATATGTTAACAGAATAAAAATGTCAAACACTTTTTTGTGATTTAAAAGGGTTTTGAGTATTTGTAACATAAATTTAATATTTTATATAAAGGAATTTGAGCATATTTTGTCGAAAACAAAAATATATGCCAAAAATTATGGGGGAGAATATGAAAAAATTTCTTAGCATTTTCCTTATTTTAATACTTATGATTTCGACTTGTTCTGTGGCCGTTTCCGCTTGGGAAATGGTTGATTTCATGCGCATTGGAATATATTATGGCACTAATGCAAGAGCTGAATATACCCTTACCTCTGAGACAGGCTTTGACCTTGGTTATTATGACGGCAGAGAATTTATCTCAGAGACAGAAACTTATGAAACGCAGGTCAAAGTTATAAAAAGCGGAGGAACTCTTTTAAGCGTTGTAAGCGTTCTGTCGGAGCAGGCAATCTATTCCTTTGACACAGCTAATTATGGCTTGGGCGTTGTCCCTAAGGAAAAAGACAGCGGAGAGCAAATGATGAAAATTACAGCCAAAGCCACAACCACATATAGAGGCGGTTTTGATTTTAAATCAGTTTCAGGCGGAATAGCTGCGGTTAATGTTGTAGAACTTGATGATTATTTATATGGTGTTATTTCCAGGGAAATGTCTCCAAGCTGGCCCAAAGAAGCTTTAAAGGCTCAGGCGGTTTGTGCAAGAAACTTTGCTTTAAGCAAATTAGGTCGCCACAAAGACAATGGTTTTGACCTTTGCAATACGGTTTGCTGTCAGGCATATTCAGGGGTGGATTATGAGGCGGCAGGCTCTTATGCCCCCGTTGACGAAACCTCAAAAGAGGTCCTTTTATATGAGGATGAGCTTGTTCAGGCGGTATATTCATCTTCTATGGGCGAGTGCACAGAGAATGTTAAAAATGTCTGGGGAAGCAATGTTCCCTATCTTGTAAGCGTAAGTAACGAATATGAGGATACCGCGAATGTAAATAACGGAATATGGGAAAATACTCTCTCAAAGGCGAGAGCCACAGAGATAATGAACAGCAAAGGCTATAATATCGGAACAGTTACGGATATAATTGCCCTTGAATATTCAGAGGCAGGGCGTGTCCTTCGCCTTGAAGTCAAAGGAACAAAGGGTAGCGAAATTTTCACAAAAGAAAGATGCAGAACGATTTTTGCAGAAGCAACTCTAAGCCAGATGTATACAATTTCAGGGGGCGGAAAAATGTCGTATCCTGTCGTTTATACATTGGGGGCAAAGGGCAAGCAAAGCGTTTCTCTTGATAAAGTTTATGTATTAGGCGCAGAGGGAGAAACTTCTTTCTATGCCGTAAGCGATAAGACCACCCAAAAGCTTGAAGGGGCTACAATGGGGGATGACTTTATCTTCTCTGGTCAGGGCTGGGGCCACGGCGTTGGTATGAGCCAGTATGGCGCCAAAGGAATGGCAGAAGCTGGGTTTACATACGAGGAAATCCTT
>JAZSPE010000128.1:0-2975 GCA_045537265.1 Clostridia bacterium
AGTAGATGCATCTGAGGCTACCGGCACAGTTGCAACTGAGAGATACGGATATCTTATAGGGGCTGCCGAGACAGGAACATTCGACACAGATGTTCAGTTCAGAATCTTCACTCAGAGCGGTGAAACACAGACACTCAGCGCTGCCAACCGTATCCGTTTCAACGGCTCTTACGGTATTACACCGAGCGAAGTTTTAACTTCTCTCACAGCAGGCGGAAGTGTTTCTCCACAGCTCATAACATTCAGAACAAACGCTGATAACAGAATCACATCTCTCAGCACAGCTTTCGACAACACATCAAGTGGTGCTCCAAATGTTGACAGATTTACACTCAACATTGCACAGGACGATATGGTTTATAGATCAGCATCAAGCAAGCTTGGAGATATAACAATTGACGAAAACACAATTATTTTTGATATTCCTGAAACCGCAGGAACAGACACAGACAAATATGCTGTAAGAACAAAGGCTATGTTCTCAAATGATGGAACTTATGATGTTTTAATCTACGACCTTATGGAAAACTATACAGCAAGAGCTGTTGTTGTTACAAGTTCAACAGGGGTAACTGCTGCTGACGCTCCTATCGTTTTAGTTGATGAACTTGCAGAGGCACAAAACGAAGACTATGAAAACATCGAAGTTTTATACGGTTTATCAGGCGGCAGAGAAGTTGCAATCAATTCCAGCGAAGCGGGTGTATTCGTTAAAGGCGAAACTCCACTTCAACGAGGCGATATAATTCAGTATCGCACTAACACTAAGGGCGAGGCCGATGAAATACAGCTTCTCTTTAATATAGCAAACAAAGGAACAGAATTTGTAAACGAAATTTCAACAGACTTTAGAACAGTTTATGGACGAGTTACAAAGAAATTTGCAAAATCTATCAATGTTGATGTTAATGGAACAATAACTAACTACTCAACAGATGGCGCAACAGTTTATCTTTATGACTCATTAAGAGGCAACGGAAGAGTATCCGTTGTTGCTCCTGAAGATATTGAGGTTTACGAAACAGGCAACGAAGCAAGAGTATTTATTAAGCTCTATCGTGACGCAGTTCAAGAAATCGTTATTGTAAAATAATAAAAATAAGGCATCAGCTTTTACGCTGATGCCTTATGGCTCTTTATTTATGGAATATTATCGCAATAACCTCAGGGCCTGCATTAAGAGAAATTACTGCCCCAACCGCATATTCAATATATGGTGGAATATCAAGATTATCGGTAATCATCTCTTTAAATTTATCATACATTTCAAGATTGCTGCCATATACCAGTGCATAAGGAGTGTTTGCCTTACGCTCTTTCATGGTTATATCAAGAATCTCAGCCATAGCCTTCTTGTCGCCTCTGATTTTTGTCACAATCTTCGACTCGCCGTCTTCAAAAGTAATAATCGGCTTTAAGCCCAAAGCATCGCCAACGAAGGCAGCCGCCGCAGAAACTCTTCCTGACTTTTTAACAAATTTAAGGTTTAAAGGCAAGAATAAAACCCTGACATTTTCAAGCCAGTCGTTTATGAAATCAAGGATTTCTTCAAGGCTTGCTCCTCTCTTTTCCATTCTTGCAGCCTCAACAACCGCAAGACCGTATGCCATACTGTAAGTTTTGGAGTCTATTATATGGATATTCATTTCACCTTCGGCCTCAGGATGCTCATCATAGAACATTTCCTTTGCCATAATCGCACCTTGAATAGTTGAAGAACCTTTGGAATTGATAGAAACAAAAATTAAATCCGTGTAACCATCTTTGTATGTTTCTTCATAAAGCTCTGAATACAAAACAGGCACAACTCTTGATGTTGTAGGAAGTTCTTCACAGTTGTCAAGCATTTCATAAAACTCCTGAGGAGTTAAATCATAACCGTCTTTATATTCTTTATCGCCCATAAGAAGAGTAACAGGTAATACTGCAATATTTAGCTCTTCTCTGATATTAACCGGTATGTCCGATGTGGAATCTGTTGCTATTCTGATTTTTGCCATACTTTATTCCTTTCAAATTTAGTTTTAATAAACAGGCTCACAAGTTAAATTTGTTCCAAGCCTTTTAAAGACTTTTTCGTCAACTGAGGATAGTATAACCGAAGAATGAACTTCGCATCCTCTTAATTTGCTAAGTTGTTGCATAGCCATTTCCGCTCTTTCATCTGTTGCGGCACAGATTGATAATGCAATAAGAGCCTCGTCTGTATGAAGTCTTGGGTTTCTGTTGCCTAAATGACCGGTTTTAAGATGCTGAATAGGCTCTAAAATAACCGGAGAAATAAGCTCTGTCTTGTCGTCAATTCCTGCCAATGTTTTAAGGGCATTAAGAAGAACCGCCGCTGATGCACCCAAAAGTTCGGAAGTTTTTCCCGTTACAATCTGTCCGTCAGGAAGCTCAATTGCAACCGCTGGCGCTCCTGTTATCATTGCTTTTTGAAGTGCAGGACCAATAACTGCTCTGTCGCTTGCTGTTATCTCTGCTTTTTTCATCAAAAGCTCTAACTTCAAAATCACATCATCGCTTATTAAGCCTTTTCTCTGTTCTTTAAGCGCTGTATAATATCTTCTTAAAATTTCCTGTCTGGATGCTTCCACGACAATATCATTGTCAACTATGCAGTTCCCTGCCATATTAACACCCATATCTGTTGGAGATTTATAAGGGCACTCTCCTAAAATATCTTCAAGCATAGCCTTAACAACAGGGAAAATTTCAACATCTCTGTTATAGTTTACAGTTGTTGTTCCATAAGCTTCTAAATGGAACGGGTCAATCATATTAACATCATCAAGGTCAGCCGTTGCAGCCTCATATGCCAAATTAACAGGATGAGTGAGCGGCAAATTCCAAATTGGAAATGTTTCAAACTTTGCATATCCCGACTGAATTCCTTTTTTATGCTCATGCTAAAGCTGAGAAAGGCCGGCTGTCATTTTCCCCCTTCCCGGACCCGGAGCAGTTATGACTAGAAG
>JAZSPE010000213.1:0-6097 GCA_045537265.1 Clostridia bacterium
GAACGTGAAAACCCTTGAAAATAGGGTTTTCACTTTTATTTTTAATTATTTACTGTTTAAAGGGTTATCCTCGCCCAACTTGATACCGAGGTCAATTTCCCCTTTGCCCTCTCTGTAAGCCTTAATTTTGAGGGTATTACCAGGTTTTAAAGTGTTCTTAATAGTATTAAGTTCATTTGTTGAGGTAACTTTCTTTCCGTTTGCCTCAACAATTATGTCTCCTCGCATAAGTCCGCCGAAATGAGCACCGCTTCCTTCCATAACTGAGTTAACCCAGACACCAACGGGCCAGCCATATCGCTTTGAAACACTTTCTGTTACATCAACAGTTGTTATGCCGATTACAGGTCTGCCCTTAACATATCCATACCGAACCAGATCACTTGCAACAAGCTTTGCCTCATTTATGGGAATCGCAAAGCCCATACCCTCAACAGTTGAGGATGAAATCTTGGCTGAGTTTACACCGATAACCTCGCCATAAGCATTAACCAAGGCTCCACCGCTATTGCCTGTGTTAATTGCGGCGTCTGTCTGGATATAATTCATCGTAAGGTCTTCGCTCATCTTAACAGTTCGGTTGGTTGCACTTATTATTCCTTGGGTTATAGAGCCGAAAAATTCCATTCCAAGAGGGTTTCCGATAGCTATCGCTCTTTCCCCGACCTCAACCTTTGAGGAGTCGCCGAATTTGGCAATTGTCAGGGCGTCATCGCTTTTAATTTTAATAACCGCAAGGTCTGTGCTTGCATCTGTTCCTACGATTTCCGCCTCGAAGTTTTTATCCCCTGCAACCTGCACGGATACTTTTCCCGCACCATCAATAACATGGTTGTTGGTTATAATATAATAAGTTTTTCCGTCTTTGCTGAAAATAATCCCTGAACCTGAGGCCTCTGAAACACCTTTTATTCCCCAGATATAATCCGTAACTTCAACCTCGGAAACTATCCCCACAACCGAGGGGCCGACTTTCTTTGCAATTTCCTGAGTTGTAAGTTCTTTTCCGCTTCTTTCCCCATCGTCTATTAAGCCGTCTTCAAGCATTTTATCAATGTTTGGCTCAGCAGTTACCGTGCCGAAAAGCTTTCCGCCTGAGCCAAAGAAATAGCCTGACGCAAAAACAGCGGAAATAACAAAGAGATTTAAAGCCACAAGAATAATCCCAATATGAATATGGCGTTTTTTCTTTTTGCTGTTTTTAATTGGTTCTACCTCCGGAACCATAGTTTCGTTATCAATATTTTCAAATCTTTCTTCCATTGTTCCTCCGCCTTTCATTTTATATTATTCACTCTTTGAAAGAATTATAATCTTCCTTTTTCAAGGCTGAATTTAAACTCAGCGTATTCGCCCTCAACCCCTGATGCCGTAATATTCTTACCATGACGGTTTATAATTGATTTTACGATATAGAGACCAATTCCCGTTCCGTTTTTGTTTTCCGAGCGGGATTTATCCTCTTTATAAAATCTTTCAAAGATAAGCCTTGCTTCTTCCTTAGAGATGCCTTTTCCCGTATTTCTTACGGAAATTTCAACATCCTTTGCTTCTTCCACTACGCTTATCTTTATGTTTCCGCCCTGAGGGGTAAACTTAACGGCGTTATCAAATAAATTCGTAAGAACTCTTTTGATTGCATCCTTATCCGCCCTCACTGAGCAGAAATCACTGCAAAGCTCAATATCAACTTTAATATTTTTCTCGTCAATTATCTTTTCAAAACCAAGAGCAGTTCTTGTTATAAGTCTGTTTATATCAAAGTCAGTGATTTCAAGCTCAATCTTCTGATTTAAGTTTCTTGTTACCTCTAAGAATGAGTTTACAAGTCTTGAAAGTCTTTTGCACTCGTCATAAACAATCTTTAAATATTCCTTTTCTTTTTCAGGGGGAACAGTTCCGTCTAAAATCCCCTCAACGAAGCCTGTTATTGTGGTCATTGGGGTTCTCAGTTCATGGGAAACATCAGAGACGAAATTATTTCGGACTTCTTCAAACTTTTCAAGTTCCCCTGCCATATTATTAAAGGTCTGGGCAAGTTCGCCAAGCTCTTTTACATTACTGTCCGCTTTCGTAAGCTCAACTCTTGACTCAAATTCGCCTTTTGCAAACTTCTTGGCGTTATCCCCTATGATTTTAATAGGGCGGACAATTCGTCCTGATGAATAATAGGCAAACATAAACGCAAGAATTAAAACAATCAATGTGGAATATGTTGCAATTTTTATAATCTGACTATTTAATATCCATTGAGCAGGGCGTGGAGTACTTATAATAATTTCCCCAAGGGCAAAGCTGTTCCCCGCCTCGTCCGTTTCAATAATAGGGGCAACATAAATATCCATTTCCTCGCGGAAGGCCCCATCGAGAGTTCCTCTCAGGGTATATTCGCTGCCTCTTAAATAGCTTTTATCAATCTTTGTTGTGCTTTTGTTAAACTCCTCGCCTGTTGCAATTTCAATGGCAATTCGTCCTGTTTCGTCAACAACAAAAATATTATAATCCGAGCTCTGAGAAAACCCTTCAAGATAGCTTCTTATATAGTCGCTGTTTAAAGTTCCCTCTTTGTTAACCATTCTCACAATGGCTTTTGCGTCCTCAGAGAGCTTTGAGGCACTGCTGTTCTCAACATACTGAGTCAAAAGAAAGGACTGCAAAACTGTTAAAAATATGGTACCGATTATAACGGTAATCATATTTATATACATCATATGAGAAAAAATCGTCTTTTTAAACATACCAAAACCTTATTTCACTTCAAATTTATAGCCAACCCGCCACACCGTCTGGATTTTCCAGGGGTTGCCGCCACCCTCTATCTTCTCTCTTATTCTCTTTATATGGACATCAACTGTTCGGCTGTCGCAGGCGAAATCATATCCCCAGATTTTCTCTAAGAGCTGTTCTCTTGAAAAAATCTTATTCTTGTTCTTAACTAAGAAAGTGAGGAGCTCAAACTCTTTAAGGGGGAGAGCAATAACCTTATCCTTTATGGTAACTTCATGGGTTGTAAGGTTGATTTTAAGGTCGCCTAATTTAACCTCATCGTCGCTTTGTTCTTCCTTTTCCCCGCTCCGTCTTAAAACCGCTTTAACTCTTGCCATAAGTTCTTTCATTTCAAAGGGCTTTACCATATAGTCATCCGCTCCGATTTCAAGGCCTTTAACTTTGTCAAAGGTTTCCCCCTTTGCAGTTAGCATAATAACAGGGACCAAGCTTTCCTCCCTGATTTCCTTTAAGACCTCAAAGCCATCTTTTTTAGGAAGCATTATATCAAGAATTATAATATCAGGATTCTCTTTTTTAAAAAGGCCAAGGGCCTCTTCTCCGTCGTGGGCAAAGGTGCTTTCATAACCCTCTTTATTGGCATAAAGGCCTATGAGCTCACAAATATTCACTTCGTCGTCAACAATGAGCATTTTAATTTTATCCATAATTAAACCTCGTATTAAGGCGTGCTATATAAATAGCACGCCATGAAATTTTACGCTTTTTTAAGAATTGCTGTCTTTACCTTTGTAACAATTGCATCTGCATCAAGTTCATACATTTTAAGGAGAGCCGCAGGTGTTCCGGAGCGACCGAACACATCCTTTGTTCCAACTCTTAAAACAGGAACAGGATATTCCTCGGCTATAACTTCCGCCACTGCGCTTCCGAGACCGCCGATGATGTTATGTTCTTCCGCTGTAACAATGGCCCCGGTCTTCTTTGCTGCATCAACAATTATATCTCTATCAATTGGCTTAATTGTTGCCATATTGATAACAGCCGCGCTTATTCCTTCGCTTTCTAAAATCTCTGCGGCTTTCATAGCCTCAGGTACCATAAGTCCTGTCGCTATAATTGTTGCATCCTTGCCCTCTTTAAGATATACACCTTTTCCGATTTCAAATTTATATGTATCGTCAAAAACTACCGGAACAGCAAGTCTTCCAAATCTTAAATAAACAGGGCCTTTATATTCAATTGCCGCTTTAACGCAAAGTCTTGCTTCCTGAGCGTCTGCTGGGTTTAAAATAACCATATTGGGAATAGTTCTCATAATGCCGATATCTTCAAGGCACTGATGAGTTGCGCCGTCTTCACCAACGGAAATTCCCGCATGTGTTGCGCCGATTTTAACATTAAGCTTTGGATATCCGATTGAGTTTCTTATCTGCTCGAAAGCTCGTCCTGCCGCAAACATCGCAAAAGAGCTTGCAAAAACTGTCTTACCGCAAGAAGCAATACCAGCCGCAGTTGACATCATATTGCCTTCTGCTATACCCATATTTATAAATCTTTCAGGATATGCCTTCTGGAAGGTTTCGGTTTTTGTTGACTTAGAAAGGTCTGCATCTAAAACAATAATATTCTCGTCGCAACCAAACTCAGCGAGGGCGTTGCCATAAGCTTCTCTTGTCGCAATCTTATCTCCTAAATTGTATGTCATTAGTTTTCCCCTCCTATTGTCTTTATGTATTCGTCAAGCTCAGCAATTGCAATTTCATACTGCTCCTGATTTGGTGCAGAGCCGTGCCATTTTGCCTGATTCTCCATAAAGGAAACACCTTTACCTTTAACGCTTTTTGCAATAATAACAGTTGGCTTGTCCTTAGTTGCTTTTGCCGCCTTAACCGCATCTTCAATCTGATTAAAGTCGTGAGCATCAATAACTATAACATTCCAGCCAAAAGCTTTGAACTTTTCGTCAATAGGAGTTGGGTTCATAACCTTTGTTATATCCCCGTCAATCTGGAGGCCATTAAAGTCAACAAAGGCTGTAAGGTTATCAAGCTTATAGTGGGCTGCAAACATTGCCGCTTCCCAAACCTGACCTTCTTCTATTTCGCCGTCCCCTAAGATAGTATAAACTCTGTAATCCTTATTATAGAGCTTACCAACGAGAGCCATTCCGTTCGCAGCGCTTATGCCTTGACCCAAAGAGCCTGTTGACATATCCACACCGTCTGTGCCTTTCATATCAGGGTGGCCTTGAAGATAGCTGTCAATATGTCTTAAAGTTTTTATATCCTCTTTCGGAATAAGACCGATTTCACAAAGTGTGCCGTAAAGTGCAGGGGCGCAATGACCTTTTGAGAGGACAAATCTGTTTCGGTCAGGACTGTCAAAATTATCTTTGTTTATATTCATTTCTTCAATATAAAGATAAGCTAAGATATCTGCAATTGAAAGTGAACCGCCCGGATGACCTGCCTTCGCGCTGTAAACACCTTCAAGGGCCATTTTTCTTATTCTTGTGGCCGCAAGAGAAAGTTTAGTGATTTTTTCCTTTTCCATAACCAAAACACCTTTCATATTTTTTATTTAAAAGCATTATCCCGAAAAACCTTTGCCTAAGACTTCTCTGGCATCTGCCACTATTACAAAAGAATCTCTGTCAATTCCTTTAACAATCTCTTTTAATTTAAAAACTTCTGTCTTTCTTACAATGCACATAACAACCTTTTTGTCTTTTCTGGTATATTCAGAAAAACCTAGAAGAGTGGTTGCCCCTCTTCCCATTTTTTCGCTTATCTCTTTTGAGATTTCTTCGGGAAAATCCGAAACGATAAGCACCATTTTTGCAAAGTTAAGACCGTCCAAAAGTCCGTCGATAACCTTCGTGCTTATATAAAGAGCAAGACCTGAATAAAGCATGGTTTCCCATCTTTTTGTAAGGGCCGTTGCAAGAATGATTACAACCGCATCAATTATCAGAATGAATATGCCGATAGAAAAATACGGAAACCTTTTCTTTAAGATTTTAGCCACAATATCCGTCCCGCCTGTTGTGGCTCCTGACATTAAGACAACGGCAATGCCGAGGCCTAAAAACGCTCCACCAAAAACCGATTGAAGAATTTCGTTATCAGTTATAGGACTAACAAAAAAACCAAAAACCTCAGTAAAAACCGAGAGGGCAAAAGTCCCGATTACTGAGCCTAAAAGAAAGGTTTTGTCAAACTCAAAAACTCCCCAGATAAAAATCGGAATGTTTATAAGAAAAATCATAAGGCCTACGGGCATATTGGTAAAATAGCCAAAGACCGTAGCCAGACCGCTTACTCCTCCCGGGGCAATCCTTGCGGGAATTAAAAACAAATCAAGAGAA
>JAZSPE010000208.1:0-2338 GCA_045537265.1 Clostridia bacterium
CGACTTCTCATTAGTGGGGTAAACGATAACATAGAAACGGCAAACGAGCTTATTTCCCTTCTGTCAGGGATGCTTTGCCATGTTAATCTTATTCCTGTTAATCCGGTTAAGGAAACAGGTTTTAAAAAGACAAACTCCAAAGAGGTTGAGGCATTCCGCCTCCATCTTGAAAAACATAAAATCCCTGCAACAATAAGACGGGAAATGGGAAGCGATATATCCGCCGCTTGCGGACAGCTTCGGAAAAACCGTCTTGGGGAAAATTAGACTTAGAAAGGTGTGAAAAAATGAGAGCTTTTGCAATGGGAAAGTCCGACACGGGACTTATAAGAGAGCTTAACGAAGATAGCTTTTTAATAAGCGGTTTTGAAAACGGCTCCCCCCACGGTTTTTGCATTCTGGCCGACGGAATGGGCGGTCATAACGCAGGAGAGGTTGCCAGCGCCATGGCAACAGAAATTGTTTCAAACGAGCTTCTTCACTCCGATATGCAAGGGGATGAGGAGAAAATAGTTGCCCAGATTATGGCGTCACTTGACTATGCAAATAACGAAATTTATCATAAATCCGTTACAAATTCTCAAAACGCAGGAATGGGAACAACTGCCGTTGTTTTCTATCTTGACGGCGAGACTGCTTACATCGCAAACATAGGCGACAGCAGGGCATACTTAATTGAGAAAAACGGAATAACCCAGCTTACCTCTGACCACTCAATTGTTCAAAAGCTCCTGGAAAGCGGAGCAATAACCCCTGAGGAAGCGAGAAATCATCCTGAAAGAAATATTATAACAAAGGCTCTTGGAACTGAGCCCACCGAAGAATATGACATATATGAATTCGAAGTCAGAGAGGGAGACCGCATCCTCCTTTGCAGTGACGGTCTTACGGATATGCTCTACGACGAGGATATTAAAAATATTGTTTTAAGCCAGCCATCCCCGGAAGAGGCGCTTACAGCATTAGTTGAAAAAGCCAAAGAAAACGGGGGTAAGGACAACATCACAGTTGTTCTTATCGGTATCAAGGAGGATTAGTTATGAATTTAGTTGGACAACTTCTAGCTGGAAGATATGAAATTATTGAAGAAATCGGAAGCGGCGGAATGGCCGTTGTTTATAAAGCAAAGTGCCGCATACTAAACCGCTATGTTGCAATCAAGGTTCTCCGCACAGACCTTAAAGATGATGCAGAGTTCTTGCGTCGCTTTAATATTGAGGCACAGTCTGCGGCAAGTCTTACCCACCCGAACATTGTTTCAATTTATGATGTCGGAACAGAAGGGGACCTTCACTACATAGTTATGGAATTTGTTGAGGGGATTACTTTAAAAGAATATATTGATAAAAATGTTCTCCTTAACTGGAAAGAGGCCTTAGCCTATGCAATCCAGATTGCAAGTGGTCTTGAACAGGCTCACAAAAATTCTATTGTTCACAGAGATATAAAACCACATAATATTATTATGACCTCTGACGGAGTTCTTAAAATTACGGATTTTGGTATTGCAAGAGCAAGTATGCAGTCCACCGTTACAGCAGAAGACACCGCAATCGGCTCTGTTCACTATGTTTCTCCCGAGCAGGCCCGTGGAGGATATGTTGACGAGAGAAGCGACATTTATTCTTTGGGTATTGTTCTTTATGAGATGCTTACAGGCAAGGTGCCATTCGACAACGAAAGCCCTGTTTCAATCGCCATTATGCATCTTCAAACTCAGCCACAGCCTCCGAGAGACCTTAATATAAGCATTCCTAAGGCGGTTGAGGACATAGTTTTAAAGGCAATCCGCAAAGAAGTTGCCGAAAGATATTTAAGCATTACGGAATTTAAAGAGGCTCTTGTGGCTGCTTCAAAAGGTGCTCCTGCTCCTGTATCAGAACCAGAGCCGGTAGCTAAGGATCTTGGAGAGACAACAGTCTTTACCGCAATTAAGGATATTCCGAAAACTAATTTAAATAAGGAGGAAAAGCTTACTCCTCCTGAAAAAATCAATACTTACGAAAACGCTCCCGATATTGAGCTTACAGATAATGATGAGGAGGATTTAGATATGCCGAAAAAAAAGCCAGCTGATAAACAAAATGTTTTAGTTATCGTTGCGGCTCTCGCCGCGTCTCTTGCTATAATCATCTTTATTCTCAGCCTTTTCTGGGATTATATATCCCTTCTCTTCGGCGGCGGTGGAAAGACAGTTAAGATTCCGCAGTTTGTCAATATGACCTACGAAGAGGTTATGGATAAATATGAAGACAGCGAGTATTTCCGTTTCTTAATCCCTGAATATGACGAGGATGAAAAAGAAGAAGACGGCCTTGTTTTAGCGCAAAGCCCTTCC
>JAZSPE010000205.1:0-4575 GCA_045537265.1 Clostridia bacterium
CGACTTTATAAAAAACAGAAAAGTAAAATGATAAATAAGGGAGCGAAAAATTATGGCAGATCAACATCCAATTCAAGGCCTTATGTATACGGCAATGCAAAGCATTAAAGACATCGTTGATGTAAACACAATTGTAGGGGAAGCTGTTCAAACCCCTGACGGAACAATTATAATTCCGATTTCTTCAGTTAAGCTTGGCTTTGCTGTGGGCGGTTCGGAATATGGCAGCCCTAAGAAAGCTGAGCCTGATAAGAGCAACTTTGGCGGCGGTGCAGGTGGCGGTGTGTCCATTGTTCCTGTTGCATTTTTGGTTGCAGGTGGCGACGGCAAGGTTAAAGTTATGTCCGTTAATCAGAAGACAAGCATTTATGACAAGGTTTTAGATGTTGTTCCATCTGCAATTGACAAGCTTGTTGAAACCGTTAAAGATGCCCGTCAGGAAAAGAAGGGCGAAACAAAGGCGATAATCAAAGCTTACGAGGAGAACAAACCTCTCCCTGACGCCGAATAATCTAAAAAGAATACTAAAAAACACCCTCTCATATATTGGATATGAAAGAGGGTGTTTTTTCTTTTGAAAAAAGTTTTGATTTTCTTTATGACACTTGCAATGCTCCTGCCAAACATTCTTTGTTTCGCTTTGGAGCTATCTGCAACTTCTGCCGTGATTTTAGAGGCACAAACAGGGGAAATTTTATTTGAGAAAAACGCCGACAAAAAAATGGGAATGGCAAGCACCACCAAAATAATGACCGCCCTTGTGGCACTGGAAAAAGGGAAAGCGGAGGACATAGTAAAAATTTCTCCTCACGCGGCAAAGGTGGAAGGCTCTTCAATGTATCTTAAAGAGGGAGAGAAAATCACTCTTGAAAATTTAGTTTATGGGCTTATGCTGCAATCAGGAAACGATGCCGCAACGGCCATTGCCGAGCATATTTCGGGAAGCGAAAAGAAATTTGCAAAATTAATGAATAAAAAAGCAAAAGAAGTGGGGATTAGTAATACAAACTTTACTAATCCCCACGGTTTGTCTGAGGATAATCATTATACGACGGCGACGGATTTGGCGAGAATAACTGCCTATGCCCTTAAAGATAAAACCTTTTCTGAAATTGTTTCAACCAAAAGCAAAACGATAGAAAGGCAGGAAATGGGGAAAACTACCCTTGTCAATCATAATAAGCTTTTAAGGTCGGAAAAGGATTGCATAGGGGTTAAAACAGGCTTTACCAAAGCAACGGGAAGATGCTTGGTTACGGCCTGGGAAAAGGACAATATGAAAATCATCTGCGTAACCTTAAACGCAGGGGACGACTGGAACGACCATAGAAAAATGAAGAACTTTGCCTATGAAAATTATAAAGCGACTTTATATGGCAGAGGAGGAACGGTGGCGAAAAAAGTCAGGGTAAAAGAGGGAAGAAACAGGAGTGTGTCAGTCCTTTATGAAGACGATATATATCTCCTTGAAGAAAAGGGTGGAGAATGGGAGATAACTTTTGATATTCCTGACAGTGTTTCCGCTCCCATAGAAAAAGGAGAGGTAGTGGGCCAGATTGTCGCGGAAAACCAGAACGGAAAGAAGATTTTCTTTGACGCGGTGGCAGAAAAAGATGTCTTGTCAACCAGGCGAAATGCAGACGGAAAATTCAATGAAAACTTAGTAAAAATATATGGGAAATGGCTGAGAATTTTAACATTTTCGGATTTTAAGTAAAACTTTGTAAAATCTTTAACGATTTTGCAAAAAATGCTTGAAAAATTATGGAAAATATTATATAATGATTTCGATTGGATTTTTTCAAAAGCAGAGTTTTTTGTCAAAAAGATAGGAGATAAAAAATTGGTTAGATTACAGAAATTTCTTGCGGACTGCGGGGTTGCTTCCCGCCGTGGCGCAGAAGATATAATAAAGCAGGGCAGAGTAACTGTAAACGGCGAAAAAGTTACCCAGATGGGCATTGTTATCGACGAAAACTATGACCAGGTCACAGTTGACGGAGAAAGACTTCACACAGAGAGCAAGAAGATGTATATTATGCTTAACAAACCTGCGGGTTTTGTAAGCACAGTGTCTGACGATAAAGGAAGACCGACAGTTATGGATTTGGTAAGCGATATTTCCATGCGAATCTATCCCGTTGGCCGCCTTGACTATGACACGGAAGGGCTGCTCCTTCTTACAAATGACGGCGACATAACCTTTAAGCTGACACATCCGAAAAACAACATAGAAAAAACCTATGTGGCAGAAGTCACAGGAAATATCAATATGGAAACCCTCGTAAAGATTAGGTCGGGAGTCACAATTGACGGATATAAAACAAGTCCTGCCAAGGTTGAGGTTATAGGAGCAACAAGGCTTGGGACAAAGCTTGAAATAACAATCCATGAGGGCAGAAACAGACAGGTCAGAAAAATGTTTGAGGCCTGTGGCTGTATAGTTAAGCGCTTAGAGAGAATAAGAGAAGCAGGGCTTAACTTAGGGCATCTCCCCAGAGGAAAGTGGAGAAAGCTTTCCGAATCTGAGGTGAATATGCTCAAAAACATTGGCAAAGTAAATAATAAACCAAGATACAACAAGAATAAAAACAGAGGTGGTAAGGTATGAGTAAGATCGAAGAACTTCAACAGAAGCGTTCTATTATCGAGCAGGGCGGCGGTGTTGACAAGATTAAAAAGCAGCACGAAGCCGGCAAGAAAACTGCAAGAGAAAGACTCGCTATGCTTTTCGACGAGGGAAGCTTTGTTGAAATTGATGCTTTTGTTAAGCATCGCAGTAATGAATTTGATATGCCTGAAACAGAAGCTCCCGGCGAAGGAGTTGTTGTTGGGTATGGTAGCGTAAACGGAAGACTCGTTTATGCCTATGCCCAGGATTTTACAGTAATCGGCGGTTCCCTCGGGGAAATGCACGCTGCAAAAATCTGTAAGGTTATGGATATGGCAATGAAAATGGGCGCTCCGATAGTTGGTATTTCCGATAGTGGTGGCGCAAGAATTCAGGAAGGTGTCGATGCACTCTCCGGTCTTGGAGATATTTTATATCGCAATACCCTTTCATCAGGTGTTGTTCCTCAGATTTCAATTGTCTTAGGTCCATGTGCAGGCTGTGCAGTTTATTCTCCTGCAATGAGCGACTTTGTGTTTATGGTTGATAAAACTTCCCAGATGTTTACAGCAGGTCCTCAGGTTATTAAAGGTGCAACAGGAGAAGATGTCTCCTTTGAGGAGCTTGGCGGTGCCGAGGCTCATGCGACAAAGAGCGGGGTTTGTGCTGTTCGTTGTAAGGACGAGGAAGAATGCTTCGCTAAGGTTAAGGAGCTCTTTGATTATCTCCCTGCAAATAATCTTGAAATGGCGCCTGTTTATGAAAGTGCTGACGAAATCAACAGACTTTCCGAAACCCTCTCAACAGTTGTTTTGGATGAGATGGACAAGGCTTATGATATGAAAACTGTTATAGGCGAGGTTGTTGATGGCGGCTCCTTCTATGAAATTTTCTCTCAGTTTGCAGAGAATATTATAGTTGGCTTTGCAAGAATGAACGGCATGGCAATCGGCATAGTTGCTAACCAGCCAAAGGCTGATGACGGTGCCCTTGATATAGATGCTGCGGACAAGGCCGCAAGATTCATAAGATTCTGCGATAGCTTCAATATTCCGCTTGTATCCTTTACAGATGTTCCAGGCTTTAAAATAGGAACAGAGCAGGAATATAACGGAATCATCCGCCACGGCGCGAAGATTCTCTATGCTTTCTCTGAGGCAACAGTTCCAAAAATCAATGTTATAGTAAGAAAAGCCTATGGCGGTGCTTATATTGCAATGAACAGTAAGCATATCGGCGCAGATATGGTATTTGCTTGGCCGAGCGCTCAGATTGCAGTTATGGCTCCTGATGGTGCTGCAAATATTCTTTTCCGTAAGGATGTTGCTTCCTCTGATGACCCAATTAATGAGAGACAAAGTAAGATTGAGGAATATGCAGAAAGACTCACCAATCCATATGTTGCAGCGGCAAGAGGCTATGTTGACGATGTTATCGAGCCTGACTCTACAAGACCAAGAATTATAAGCGCTCTTGAAATGCTGTTTAGCAAGAGGGAAACCAGACCTGCTAAAAAGCATGGAAACATTCCGCTTTAAGATAGGGGGATTATAGATGACAATTCAGGAAGCTTTAATGCTAGGTGGCCCTATCCCAAATGCAGGGGATGCCCTTTCAGTTGGACTTTTGGTTACGGTTACAGGTCTTATAATCGTGTTCTCTGTTCTCGTAATTCTTATGTGTGTTTTAGTTGGAATGAAATATGTTTTTGCCCCTAAAACACCAAAAGCAGAAAAGATTGTGGAAAAGGTTGAAGTTGCTCCTGTCGTTTCTGCGGAGAAGGAAGAAGACGAAGAAGAGCTTATCGCAGTGCTTACAGCGGCTATTGCGGCAAGCCTTAACACATCAACATATAACCTTAAAATAAAGTCATTTAAAAGGGTTACAAATTCTGCTCCCGCTTGGAATAAAGCAGGGCTTAGCGATACTATAAATTCAAGGTTTTAATTTAGGAGGAAATTTAC
>JAZSPE010000193.1:0-4430 GCA_045537265.1 Clostridia bacterium
ATAAATTTATTGTTATAGAGGGGCTTGACGGAAGCGGAAAGAGCACACAGCTCAAAATGCTTGCTGACTATCTTGCCCAAAAAGGCGAAAAGGTTTATCTTACCGCCGAGCCTCAAAATTATGAGACGGGGGCATATATAAGACGGATTTTATCCGAAAGCTTAGATAAAGATATGTATCTTCAAGCGGCGCTCTTTTTAGCGGACAGACTTGAACATATAACCCACCCAACCCTCGGCATTAAAAAGCATTTAGAGGACGGGGAGACGGTTATCTGTGACAGATATTATTATTCGTCTTTTGCTTATCAGGGAACGGCCTCAGATATGGACTGGGTTATGGATATTAATCTTAAATGCCCTGAAATTATAAAGCCTGACCTTTGTATTTTCCTTGATGTTAACCCAAAAACATGCAAAGAGAGAATTGACACAAACCGAAAAAGTGCTGAACTTTACGAAAAAGATACAGAGCTTATGTCAAAAATAAGACAAAACTTTTTGGATGTTTTTGAAAAGCTTAAACATACCGAAAACATAAAAATTATTTCAGCAGACAGAGGTATTGAAGAAATTCAAGCCGATATCATAAAAGCGATGCAGGAGGTATAAAAATGGAATATAAGAAGCTTTTTACTTCGGAATCTGTTACAGAGGGGCATCCCGACAAAATCTGTGATATTATTTCCGATGCAATACTTGATGCAATTTATAAAGAGGACCCAATGGCAAGAGTTGCCTGCGAGGTTACGGTTACAACAGGACTTGTTATGGTTGTTGGCGAAGTGTCCACTAGCGCTTATGTTGATATCCAAAAGCTCGTCCGCGAAACTGTCCGCGAGATTGGCTATGACAGAGCGAAATATGGTTTTGACTGCGACACCTGCGCAGTTATAACTGCTCTTGACGAACAGTCAGGGGATATTGCTATGGGCGTTGATAAAGCCTATGAATTTAAAGGCGAAAACGAAGGAGAAGGCCTCGGCGCCGGGGACCAGGGAATGATGTTTGGTTTTGCCTGCGATGAAACCCCTGCCTTTATGCCGACGGCTATTTATCTTGCTCATAAAATGGCAATGAAGCTTACTGAGGTAAGAAAAAGTGGCCTTATGCCTTATTTAAGACCTGACGGCAAAACTCAGGTAACAGCTCAGTATCGAGAGGACGGAACGGTTGAGAGAATTGATACAGTTGTTGTTTCTTCTCAGCACGACGAGAGCGTTGATATGGAAGTACTCAGAAAAGAGATAAAAGAAAATGTTATCGTTCCTATTATCCCAAGTGAGCTTATGGATGAGGATACAAAGATTTTCATCAATCCAACGGGCAGATTCGTAATCGGCGGACCTCAGGGGGATTCAGGCCATACAGGCAGAAAGATTATTGTTGATACTTATGGCGGATACGCCCGTCACGGCGGCGGTGCTTTTTCAGGAAAGGACCCGACAAAGGTTGACAGAAGTGCGGCTTATGCGGCAAGATATGTTGCTAAAAATATCGTTGCGGCAGGCCTTGCGAAGTCTTGTGAAGTTCAGCTTGCTTATGCAATCGGTGTGGCTCAGCCTGTATCTCTTAGAATTGATACTTTCGGCACAGGCAAAATTTCGGAAGAGGCTCTCTCAAAGCTTGTTTATGAAAACTTTGATTTAAGCCCAAGCGGAATTATAAAGACACTTGATTTAAGACAACCGATTTATAAACAGACAGCAGCTTATGGTCATTTCGGAAGAGAAGATGTTTCTCTCCCTTGGGAAAAGCTTGATAAGGTGGAAGACCTTAAAAAAGCGCTACAATAAAATTTTGAAAAATAATTAGGGAAATATAAATTTATTAAAGAGGAGAGTTTTTTATGGAAAAACTTACTAAAAAATACGGTTTGGCTACCGCTATATGTATGGTAGTTGGAACTGTAATCGGCTCCGGTGTATTCTTCAAAGCGCAGAATGTGTTAACTGCAACTGGCGGGAATATGCCTCTTGGTATTGCGGCGTGGGCAATAACAGGCTTGCTTATGATAATTTGTTCCTTGCAGTTTGCAAATATGGCAACAAAGTATGAAAAAGTAAGCGGCGTTGTTGACTATGCAGAGGCTACTTGCGGAAAAGGCTATGGATATTACCTTGCGTGGTTTATGGTAAATATCTATTATCCGGGAATGACTTCCGTTCTCGCCTGGGTTTCTGCAAGATATTTAGGCGTTTTATTCGGATGGAGTATGGTTGGACCTGAGGTTATGGCACTTGCAGGATTTTTCCTCATCGCGTCATATACAATGAATGCTTTATCACCAAAGCTCGCAGGAAAATTCCAGATAAGCGCAACAATTATAAAGTTAATTCCGATTACTCTTATGGCAATCGTTGGAACAATCGTAGGTTTCGCAAACGGTACTCTTACAAACAACTTTACAAGCGTAGTTTCTGAGGCTGTTGGCGGAACTGCAAGCAGCGGTCTTTTCGCCGCAGTTGTTGCAACTGTATTTGCTTATGAGGGTTGGATTGTTGCAACATCTATCAACGCTGAGCTTAAAAACCCGAAGAAAAATCTTCCTTTGGCTCTTATCATCGGCTCACTCATTGTTGTTGCGGCATACATATTATACTTTATCGGTGTAGCAGGCGGTGCTACCAATAAGGTTCTTATCGAGGAAGGCGCTACAACAGCATTTACTAATATTTTCGGCGGAGTTGGCGGAGCAATTCTTAACATTTGTATCGTTGTTTCCTGCCTTGGCACTTTAAACGGCCTTATGGTTGGTGCAACCCGTGGAATGTATGCAATCGCTGCTCGTAATGACGGCCCAAGACCTGAAACTTTTGCTCAGGTTGACAAAGCTACCAATATGACAACAAACTCTTCAATCTGGGGCTTGTTCGTTTGCGCATTATGGCTCGTATATTTCTATGGCGCAAACCTTACAAACGGCTGGTTTGGTGTTTTCAACTTTGACTCATCAGAACTTCCAATCGTTACAATCTATGCAATGTACATCCCGATTTTCATTATGTGGATGAAGAAAGAAAAAGAGGAGGGCGCGTTCAAACGCTTTATCCTCCCGATTATTTCTATCGTTGCTTGTCTCTTTATGGTATTCGCAGCAGTTTATGCTCACGGTATAACACCATATTTAAGCGCAAAAGCAAACGGAGCTTTCTCATTCCCTGTACTTTTCTATCTCATACTCTTTGCAGTAATTATGATTATAGGTGCAGTTTTCAAAAAGAAGAATAAAGAAGATTAAGAATAAAGAAAAATCCTTCCGAATTTAATCGGAAGGATTTTTTTGTTAAATTTTAAAGAATAGTATTGGGGTTTACGGGGAAAATTATAGAAAAAAGTTAAAGAAAGATAGCGAAAATACTTGAAAAACGAGGATTTTTGTGTTATTATATTTTTAATATTTTATTATGCTTTTGGAAGGATTGATAAAAATGGAAATTTGCAAAAGACCTGATGATATGGTAAGAATTACAACAAAGGAACTTGCGGACGCTTTTATTGAAGAACAAATAAGCGAAATCCGTAAGCAAGTTGGGGATAAGAAAGTTCTTCTCGCCCTCTCCGGCGGAGTTGACTCCTCTGTTGTTGCTGCGCTGCTCATTAAAGCTATCGGCAAACAGCTTATCTGTGTCCATGTAAATCACGGCCTTATGAGAAAAGGCGAAAGCGAACAGGTTATAGAGGTGTTTAAAAACGGTCTTGACGCAAACCTTATATATATCGATGCAACAGACAGATTTTTGGATTTATTAAAGGATGTAGCTGAGCCTGAAAGAAAGAGAAAAATCATCGGCGGAGAATTTATTGAGGTATTCAATGAGGAAGCGAAGAAGCTTGAGGGCGTTGATTTCTTGGCTCAGGGAACAATTTATCCTGATATTTTGGAAAGCGACGGGGTTAAGGCTCATCATAATGTTGGCGGACTTCCTGAGGATATGAAGCTTGAACTTGTTGAACCCGTTAAGCTCTTATATAAAGACGAAGTCAGAGTTGTTGGTAAAGCTCTCGGCCTTCCTGAAAATATGGTTGACCGTCAGCCGTTCCCTGGCCCTGGCCTCGGTGTTCGTTGTCTCGGCGCAATAACAAGGGATAGGCTCCACGCTCTCCGCGAAGCAGATGCAATTTTACGCGAAGAATTTGAAATCTGCGATCTTTCCAAAACAGTATGGCAGTATTTTATCGCTGTTCCTGATATGAAGAGCGTAGGCGTTAAAGATGACAAGAGATATGAAGGTTGGCCTGCTATCATTCGTGCTGTTAATACTAAGGATGCTATGACAGCAACAATCGAGGAAATTCCTTATAATGTTCTCCATAAGATAACAGACAGAATTACTAATGAAGTTAAAGGAATTAACCGTGTTCTTTTGGACCTTACTCCAAAGCCAATCGGCACTATCGAGTGGGAATAAATTACAAAATATATTAAGG
>JAZSPE010000062.1:0-14975 GCA_045537265.1 Clostridia bacterium
TCGGCTTCCTTTTCGTGGTGCTTGGCGTTTAGGACATTATGCTTTATTCCCTTTCTTTTAAGAAGAGCGGAAAGAGCCTCGGATTTTTCAATGGAAATTGTTCCGATTAAGACAGGCTGTCCCTTTTTGTTTGCCTCTAAGGTTTCCTCCACAACGGCGTCAAACTTTGCCTTTTCTGTCATATAGATAAGGTCAGGAAGGTCCTCTCTCATAAGAGGCTTGTTTGTTGGAATAACAACAACATCAAGCTTATAGATTTCCTGAAACTCGTCCTCTTCGGTCTGGGCTGTTCCTGTCATACCTGAAAGCTTGTCATAAAGGCGGAAGAAGTTCTGGAAAGTTATGGTTGCAAGAGTCTTGCTCTCGTTTTCAACCGTAACGCCTTCTTTTGCTTCAATTGCCTGATGAAGTCCGTCGCTGTAACGACGGCCAAGCATCATTCGGCCTGTGAATTCATCAACAATGATAACCTGTCCGTCTTTAACAACATAGTCAATATCACGGTGCATAGTTCCGTGAGCCTTCAAGGCCTGATTGATGTGATGGGAAATTGTCATATTGGCAGGGTCGGTAAGATTTTCAAGATTAAAAGCGGTTTCCGCTTTCTTAACGCCCTGAGGTGTAAGGGTTGCAGTTCTTGCCTTTTCGTCAACAACATAGTCAAACTCTGCATAAAGCTCCTCGAATTCCTGCTTTGCGTCAGTTTCCGTAACCTTCTTGCATTTAAGACCTTTAACGAAAAGGTCTGCCTGAGCGTAAAGGGCGGTGGATTTATCCCCCATTCCTGAAATTATAAGAGGGGTTCTCGCTTCGTCGATTAAGATGCTGTCCACTTCGTCAACGATTGCGAAGGAGTGGCCTCTCTGAACTCGGCGTTCTTTATAAATAACCATATTATCACGGAGATAGTCAAAGCCCATCTCGTTGTTTGTTCCGTAAGTAATGTCGCAAGAGTATGCCTTTTTGCGCTCTTCGTTGTCTTTTTCGTGGATAATAAGTCCAACGCTGAGACCTAAAAAGTTATAAAGTTTACCCATCCATTCGCTGTCACGCTTTGCAAGGTAATCGTTAACAGTTACGATATGAACGCCTTTTCCGCTTAAAGCGTTAAGGTATGCCGGGAGAGTTGCCACCAAAGTTTTACCCTCACCGGTTTTCATTTCCGCGATTCTGCCCTGGTGCAAAACAATACCGCCGATAATCTGAACGGGGAAGTGTTTCATCCCAAGCACGCGCCAAGATGCCTCACGGACAACGGCAAAAGCCTCGGGGAGAATATCGTCTAAGGTTTCTCCATTTTTTATTCTTTCTTTAAAGGCAGGGGTCATAGCCGAAAGCTCGCTGTCGGAAAGGCTTTCCATCTTGCTCTCTAAGGCTAAAACCTGCTCCATAATCGGAGTTATTCTTTTAAGTTCACGGTCGCTGTATGACCCGATAATTTTTTCAACAATACTCTTAATGCTCATCTTGAACCTCCTAAAGAGTCTAATCATAATTAGTATACCATAAAATGGTTGAAGTTACAAGAGAATTGGACAAAAAATATTAAGGAATAAATACCTTAAAATTGGAATATAATCTTAATAAAAGCAAAGGAGGAATAATCTTGACTGAGGCATTGAATTTAGGATTTTTGCAGAAGTTTTTAAAGAGCAAAACAGAGGACGATAAGGAGTTCCAAAAAGAACTTAAAAAGCTTTATGCCGAGAGAAGCAAAGTTCGGGAAGAGCTTGAAATTGCAATGAATAATTATAACCATGTAACCGAGGAGGGCCTTATGGATTTTTATATCTATCAGATAAGGTCTCAGCAAGTTTTGGAACAATATTTGATACGCGAAATAAGAAGACTGGAAAAACAGAGAACAGCGTAAAAGTCGTTCTAACGCAAAACAAAAAGACCGCATAAGCGGTCTTTTTTAATGTTTAAAATTATTTTTAACTATTTCCCGAAGGCGAGCCATTATTTCCTCAGTGGGTGGAGGAGTATCAGGAAGCTCATATGTAAGGCCCAACTCCTCCCATTTGGAAGTTCCCAGAGTGTGATAGGGGAGAAGCTCAATTTTTTTAACATTGGCGCCTTCTATAAGCTTTAAAAGGTCAAGGATTTGCTCCTCGCTGTCCGTTAAAGTGGGGACAATGACCTGCCTTATCCAAAGAGGTTTCTGGATTTCTTTCATATAGTCTAAAAAGGCAAGAGGACGGGCTATGTCCTGCTTGGTGATTTTCTCGAAACTTTCCTTATTGGTGTGCTTAATATCAAGCATAACCAAATCCGTATAGGATAGAGCTTCTTTTACTTTATCGTCAAGATAAAATCCGCAGGTGTCAACAGCAGTATGGATGTTTTCCTCCTTGCATTTTTTAAGGAGCTCTGTAAGAAACTCGCTCTGCATAAAAGGCTCTCCACCGGTCACCGTAACGCCTCCCGTTTCGCCGAAATAGGACCTATATCGGACTGCTTTTCGGACGATCTCCTCTGCGGTCATCTCCTGGCCGCCCAGCACATTCCAGGTGTCAGGATTGTGGCAGTAGATACACCGTTGAGGGCACCCTTGAAAGAACACCGCAAAGCGAAGTCCCGGGCCGTCAACCGCTGCCATTGTTTCGATAGAATGAATTCTTCCTTTAAGCATTTTTTTATACCTTATCGTGGAATGTTCTTGAAATAACTTCAAGCTGTTTATCCCTTGTAAGACGGGTAAAATGCACTGCATAGCCTGAAACTCTTATGGTAAGGTTAGGATAGTTTTCAGGATTTTTAAATGCGTCCATTAAAAGCTCGCGGGTGAAAACATTAACATTTAAGTGATGTGCCCCCTGAGCAAAATATCCGTCCATAAGATTAACAAGGTTTGACATCTGCTCATCCTTGTTGTTTCCAAGAGCAGTCGGAGTAACTGTAAATGTATTGGAAATACCGTCAAGGCATTTTTCGTAAGGAAGCTTTGCAACAGAGTTAAGGGAAGCGAGAGCTCCCATTGTATCGCGACCGTGCATTGGGTTTGCCCCCGGAGCAAAGGCCTGATTTGCTGCTCTGCCGTCAGGAGTTGCCCCTGTGTATTTTCCATACATAACATTTGATGTTATCGTAAGAATGGAGAGAGTATGCTCTGCTCTTCTGTATGTAGGAGTGTTTTTAAGCTCATTTGAGAACATATGGCAAAGCTCAACTGCTATGTCGTCAACTCTGTCATCATCATTTCCGTATTTAGGGAAGTCCCCTTCAATGCGGAAGGAGGTTGCGATTCCTCTCTCGTCGCGGACAGGAGTTACCTTTGCATATTTTATAGCAGAAAGAGAGTCAACAACAACTGAAAAACCTGCTATACCAAAGGCCATAACTCGACGCATATTGCTGTCGATAAGTGCCATCTGGATTTTCTCATAAGCATATTTGTCATGCATAAAATGAATAACATTCATTGTGTTGACATAAAGACGGGCAAGCCACGCCATATACTGCTTGAATTTTTCCATTACGGTATCGTAATCGAGTACTCCGTCAAGAGGCTCGCTGACAGGACCGATTTGCTCCCCTTCAAGCTCTTCCTTACCGCCGTTAATTGCCATAAGAAGAGTTTTCGGAAGATTTGCTCTTGCCCCGAAGAACTGCATCTGTTTTCCAAGCTCGGTTGCAGAAACACAGCAAGCAATTCCATAGTCGTCCCCGAATTTATCTCTCATTATATCGTCGTTTTCGTATTGAATAGAGTCTGTGTCGATAGAAACCTGAGCACAGTATTTCTTAAAGTTTTCAGGGAGTCTCTTTGACCAGAGAACAGTGAGGTTTGGCTCAGGAGCCGCCTCTAAGTTATAGAGAGTTTGAAGAATTCTATAAGATGTCTTTGTAACGAGAGTTCTTCCGTCACGGCCCATACCACCGATTGACTCAGTTGCCCAGTTTGGGTCCCCTGCGAAAAGTTCGTTATAATCAGGGGTGCGGAGCTGTCTTGTCATACGGATTTTAAGAACGAAATCGTCAATAATTTCCTGAGCTTCTTCTTCGGTTAAAACGCCATTTTTAATATCTCTCTCAATATATATGTCAAAGAATGTGCTGACTCTGCCGATTGACATAGCCGCGCCGTTTTGCTCTTTGATTGCTGCAAGGTATGCAAAATATGTCCATTGAACAGCCTCTTTTGCAGTTTTTGCAGGCTTTGAAATGTCGATTCCATAGCTTAACGCCATTTCGTGAAGGTCAGAGAGCGCCTTAATCTGATTTGTGATTTCCTCGCTCTTGCGGATTGCCTCCTCGCTCATATCACGGTTTGAAAGACGAGTATAATCCTCTTTCTTTGCTTCAATAAGTCGGTCAGTTCCGTAAAGAGCAACACGGCGGTAATCTCCTATGATTCGGCCTCTGCCGTATGCATCAGGGAGACCTGTCAAAATGTGGGCGTGGCGAACCTTTCTCATTTCGGAAGAGTATGCCTTGAAAACGCCATCGTTATGGGTTGTCCTGTTTTTGAACTGATCTAAAATCTTCGGAGAAACTTCATAGCCATATGCCTTGCAGGCCTGCTGAGCCATTCTTATTCCGCCGAATGGGTTAACACTTCTTTGAAGTGGCTTTGAGGTTTGAAGACCAACAATGATTTCGTTATCGCGATCAAGATAGCCAGGGGCATATCCTGTTATGGTTGAAACTGTTTCGGTGTCAATATCCAAAACCCCGCCACGGTCAAGCTCAATCTTGCGAAGCTCGTTATACTTGTCGTTAAGCTTTAAAGTCCTTTCTGTCGGGCCACACAAAAAGGAGGAATCACCCTCATAAGGGGTATAGTTGGACTGGATAAAATCCCTGACATCAATTGAGTCAATCCAAATGCTTTTATTAAAGTCTTTCCAAGCGCTAATCATAATAAGTCCTCCTTTGCTGATTTATGTAAAAACACACGGTATTGTGTTTTTAACATGGGATACTTCCACAATATATAGTATATAACAAAATGATAAATTTTTCAATAGTTTAGAGAAAATTTGAAAAATTTTTGTATTATTTTGGTGGTTTTTGTGAAAAATAAAAGCTATAATTTGAAGAAAATGCATAAAAAACGGCAAACTATTTGAGCTTGCCGGAAATGGTACGCCTGACTGGAATTGAACCAGCGCAAACCTGGCGTCGGAGGCCAGTGCTCTATCCGCTGAGCTACAGGCGCAAATCTAATAAAAGCGGAAAAACAACGAGAAGACCAAAAAGGTTTCTCGTTGCTGCTTAAAATTATTAATAGTTCGCCAAAGCGTCATCAAGCCAATAAAATCCGATATCAAATGCCTTATAAAGACTGTCGCGCTCTGCCTGACGCATAAGCTGAGAATTCTCCTTTTCGTTTGTGCGAAGCTCAACAATAACCTTTGTGGCAATATCAAGGTCTTTAAGCTTTTCAGTTTCTAAAATCTTAAAGATTACCATGTACTTACCGTCCGGTGAGCCATAATAAATCTCATTCCCTTTTCTAAGGAGCATTTTTCCGTTATAGGTCAAAATATCGTCGTTTTTCTTGGGAGCCATAATAACTCTCCTTTCAGATATAGTTCAAATAAAAATCAAAATTTAATATAGTAATAGGATACCACAAATCCTGAAAAAATGCAAGGCTTATTTGTAATTATTTGGAGTAGTTATAAACAGTTATTGAATTTATTGCCATAAGGGGACACATAATATGGTTTGCGCCGTCACGAAGGGTTAAGAAATTTTCGCCCACAGATGAGAGCATTCCGTTTTTCTCTCCGCCGTGAATAAGCTCAATATACAGATAGTCTCCCAAATGAGAACAAAGATGATTTTTAAACTCAGTCTCTACCTCGCATTTTAAAGAGTTTTGCGGAGGAGTCTGCCCTGCCGGATACTGATAAACGGTTGGGTTTTGCTGGTTCTCATAAAGAGCATTTGGCATAACCTCGGTAACATTTTGAGCAAGCTGCCCGTTATAAATTCCCGTCTGATTCTGCGGACGATTAAATGTACGGTCTTGCTCAGGCATCTGAGTTGGCGCTGTGGGTTGATTATTCGCGGGAGAAACCGGTCTCTTTTCCTCTGCATCAAGAACGGGCGCTGCTTGGCCACCGCTTGACATTCCATAATATCGCATAAATAATGCACCTCCATATAACACAATATGCACCTTGGCGATTTTTGAAACAAAAATTTGAATAAAAATTTTTTAAAAAGCAATAATAACTCATAGAATAAGATATTTATTCTATGAAGACAAAATTTTTAAGGAGTGAAAAACTATGTCAGACAACAAAAACAACAAGAACAATCAGAACAACCAGAACAAAAACGAAAACAAAAACAACAACAACGAGAACAAAAATAACAAGAACGAAAACAGAAATAACAACTAGAAATAGCGGTATTTACCGTTTTAGTTATTTCGATAAAAAGGGACCTATTTTAGGTCCTTTTTTATTAAATTACTACATATTAAATGAAGTCATATTGTAAACAATAATAAAGAGCAAAATGTTTTGCTGTTAAAAATTTTAAAAGCGGGAGGTGAAAAAGGCTTAATGAAAATTAAAAAAAGTCTGAGCTTTTGTGCAGTTTTTGTGATTTTACTCACAACCCCTGTTCTTGCCCAGGCCAAAGAAGTTTTAATAACAGGTCGGGGAATAGGGATTACTTTAAATTCCCGAGGCGCCATAGTAAGCCAAACGGCAGAGATTGACGATAGTGAAAACAATCCGGCAAGTCCTGCCAAAGACGGAGGAATTGAAAAAGGCGATATTATAGTTATGGCAGACGGGGAAGAAGTCAATTCGGTAAATGATTTACAGAAAATTTTGCAAAAAAGCAAAGGAAAAGACATTTTTGTTAAGGTAAACCGAGGCGGCGCAATTATAACATTAAAGCTAAAACCTGTTCTCTCTCATGACGGGGAGTATCGCCTTGGCCTTTGGGTAAAAGACTCCTCAGCAGGCATCGGAACTATGACCTATTACGACCCAAAAACCAATGATTTTGGAGCATTAGGACACGGAATAACCGACTCAGGAAGTGGCGCTCTGGTGGAAATTGATGGAGGAGAGGTTTTATCCTCAAACATTGTCTCTCTTGAAAAAGGGGAAAAAGGCAAGCCAGGGGAACTTAACGGAATCTTAGGGGAAGACAGCGAGAAGATAGGAACAGTAAGCAAAAACACTCCCTGCGGAGTCTTTGGGAAGATGACTCTTCCTGAAAACGAAATTGATAAGGCTCAGAGCATAAAAGTAGGCAAGAAGGAAGATGTAAGGCTTGGGAAAGCCTATATTCTTGCCAATGTTGAAGATGATAAAACCGAAAAATTTGAGATTGAAATAAGCCGTATTCCTGCATTTACAGGAGATCTAACCAAAGGGATGGAGATTAAGATAACAGATAAAAACCTTATAGATAAAACAGGAGGGATTGTCCGCGGAATGAGCGGAAGCCCTATTGTCCAGAGCGGACGGCTCATCGGCGCCGTAACCCATGTTTTTATAAACGACCCAACCCGTGGCTACGGAATATTTATTGAAGATATGTTCAAAGAAGCACAATAAAAAAAGACAGAGCTTTTTGCTCTGTCTTTTTTATTTTTAAATGAATTTATAAATTGTTGTTGATTTAAACGGTCTCTTTGGTCCGAAGATTGCGGATGGGAAGTGAGGCTTGTTAACACTGTCCGGATAGAACTGTGTTTCAAGAGCAACAGCGCCATTCTTTTTATATGATGCGCCGCCTTTACCGATTTCGCCGTCCATCATATTTCCTGCATAGAATTGGATACCCGGAAGGTCGGTATAAACTTCCATTGTTCTTGTTTCGTCAGTATTTTTAAGGATTGCAACCTTTCTAACAAGACCTGTATAGTCGTCGCAAACCCAGTTGTGGTCATAACCGCCGGCGAGGTTAAGCTGTTCATAGTCATCTGCAATTCTTTCGCCGATTTCATGCTCAGTTGTAAAGTCAAAAGGAGTTCCCTCAACTCTTAAAATGTCCCCTGTTGGGATGAATTTTGCATCAATTGGGGTGTAAGCGGAAGCCAGGAGAGTAAGTTTATGGTTCTTGATTGTCTCTCCGTCGTGGCCGTCCAAGTTGAAATAGCAATGGTTTGTAAGGTTGATAACTGTGTCCATATCACTTGTTCCGTCATAGTCAATAACGAGCTCGTTATGGTCAGTTAAAGAGTATTTAACAACGAAAGTTTTGTTTCCTCCAAAGCCCATATCGCCGTCAGAGAGCTTTAAAGTGAATGTAACACTGTTTTCTTCCTCTTTATAGTCCCAGATTCTCTTGTGAACACCGATTTCTCTGTGGCTGTGGAGGTTATTTGTTCCGTCGTTTGCGTCAAGAGTATAGGTTACGCCGTTTAAAGTATATTTTGCATAGTCAATACGGTTAGCGTTAGGCCCGATTATAGCGCCGTAGAAGCTTCCGCCAGCGATGTATTCCTCTAAGGTGTCATAACCGAGAGCAACATCAGCAATTTTGCCGTTTTTGTCAGGAACATCAATATTTATAATTAAAGCGCCGTAGTTACTTACAACAAGCTTTAAATTGTTTTTATTTTCCATTGTGAAAAGAAAAACTTCCTGTTCGTTTACTTTTCCAAATACTTCTTTTTTCATTTGTGAAACCTCATTTCATTAAAGTTATATTAAAAGTATATTATATTTTTATGATAATGTCAACCGATTAAAATCAGTAAAGAGAATATAAAAGTTTTGCCGCCTCGGCTTTGGTAAGCTTGTTAAGTGGTTTTAAGCTTCCGTCTTCATATCCTTTAACAGTTCCGTCTGCCATAAGTATCATAAAACCCTCTTCTGCCCAAGCAGGAATCTGATTTTTGTCAGTTCCAATTATGGAAACTTTTTTAAGTCCCTTTGGAAGTAGCCTTGCAATTATGGTAAAGGCCTCTGCCCTTGAAATTCCTGTTTTCGGGTCAGCAAAGAAAGTGCCGTCCCCTGCATCTCTGCCCCTTAAAATATTGAGGGAGTAGAGTGTTTTAAACTGACCTTTTGCCCAGGCAGGAATTTCAGCTTCATCTGTGTAAGGAAGAGAGATATTTTCATATTCTGCTAAATCAACGCCAAGATAGTTGCAGATTAAAACTGCAAACTCGCTCCTTGTCATTTCCTTTTGCGGATTATAAATAAGTCCCGATGGGGAGTTCTCGCCTTTTACAAGGCCCTCGTTATACATATAGCTTAAAATATCTCTCGCCCAGTTTGTAGTGGTATCAACAAAGGGGTTTTCATAAACTAAGTCTTCGTTGTGGTCAAGGCTTAAAACAGAGGTATAGCCTAAATCGTTGATGGCAACGATGCGGATTTTCTTAGTGTTTTCAGGAAGAACGGCAGTAAATTCTCCGTTTTCATAGTCAAAACTGAGTTCGTCTCCGTCTGCCATAATGGAAAGATTATCCTTTTGAACTTCAAGATTATATTCGTTTGAGAGAGTGCCGTAAAGGGTGTCTTCGTTTATCTCTGCCTCTATAACGGAGTATAAAAGCTCTTCGCTTTCGCTTCCGTCAGGAAGAACATAAACCATAATTTCCTTTGAGGTCTTTCCTGCCGAAACGGTTATAACTCCGCTTGCCCCGATTGAGTTTGAGGCGGTGAAAATTCCGTCTTTGTCAATTGTGCCTATATCCCCTGAAGTTTCCCAGGTGAAACAATCATCCTCGGAAATAACTTCGTTATGATTATAAGAAGGCCATGCGGACAGATTCATTTCCCCGTTTCTCTTGATTTTAAGAGTGTCAATGGCTTTTCCGCTGTCGTCTTTAATCGTAATATCGTCAGGCTCTTTTATGCAGACAACATCGCGCTGAGCAGTTACGCCTTTATATTCAGCCACAACGGTCACACTTTCTGCCGCCTTTGCAGAGAAAAAGCCGTTTTTGCTTATAGTGCTTTTCGCCCCTTTTTCAAGAGAGAAAGAAACCTTATCCGAAACATCCATAGCATAGTAAGAAGTATCAGATGCTTTGGCGGTAAAGTCCATGCTTGCGCCACTCATAATATAAGGAACTCTTGCAGGATAAATCATAAGGTTTGCGACTTTCCCTGTTTTCTCTAAATTATTTCTAAGGAAGATGTTGGTTGAAACTTTTCTTCCGCCCTTGTCTGACGGGGTGTTTAAAACTGAAACTCCCTCGTCTCCCGGAAGCCTTCCCACAATGGTTGTTGAGCCGCCACCGTCAAGATTTATTGCCTCAACACATCCGAGCTCTTTCATTCTCTGGGCAAGGGTTGAAAGCTGGACACCGTAACTGTATCCACTCTGTCGTCCGTCAATTGTATAGAAAACAACATCGCCGTTTGCCTTTATGCCAAAGGCTGTCCGAGGGTGCGCTCCGGCAGAAAGGTTAGGTGTAACAACCCCGCCTGAGAGGATATATTCCCCTGTTGAGCCCATACCGATTATGGCGGTTTCCCATCTTGGCTCGGTTGGTGCTGAGATGGAAATTTCAATTTCCTCGCCAACCGCGATATCGGCTATATCGTTAAACTGAGGAGCGTTAACATCCAATGTCAGAACCAATGCCCCCTCAGGAATTGCAATTGAGCCGTTATAACACTGGGCATAGCTGACTGTTCCCTTAATTGTCTCCCCGATTTTAAGCTGGTCCGTTTCTGCCTCAATTATAATGTCAAGGCCAAGGGTTGTGCCGTGGGTTTCAGTTGAAAATTTACTGTTTAAAAGGTAAATGGAATAAGGCTGACGATATTTATTGATGCACTCAATATTCATTGTCCGCCCGTCTGCACGGGTTAGGACGGCCTCAATATAGCATTCTCCTGTAAAGGCGTTTCCCTCTTCGTCAAAGCCAAAACCATAGGTGGCGCTACCGTCCTTGCTTATGACTTCGCCATTTTCAATAAGGTTACTCATTGGAACTCCCGTCTCAAAGGAGAAATAGTCAGCATTAACCCCTGCTATAATATCTTCGCCCTTTTCTAAAAGACGGTCGGCGCTGTCTTTTGTTCTGGTCAGATTGCCGTAAAGCTTATCCCCATAGCCAAAGAGAGGGGTGGTGTCAGGGTTTGGAGAGTATGTAATATAGTTCTCCGTTTGAAGCCCCACACCGCTCTGGTCGCTTAAATAGGTATTATTATAAAATTCGGTTTCTTCCCCGATTGTTACCGAATATCCGTTAACATAAGTGCCTCCTAAAACTGATGCAAAGGCAGAAGAGGATAAAATGGTAAGTGTCAAAAGGAAAGAAATTGGTCTTAATATTTTCAAATTCATCAACTCATTTCAAAGAAAAAGTTCGGCATTTCTGCCGAACTTTATTATAGCATATTTTTTGATTAATGTAAACCTGAAAAAATATGAAATTTTAAACTCTGACAAATTCGTCAAGAGGCTCCTCATAAGGAACTGCCATAAAAGAAATAACTTTCTGTGGGCACTTCTCAGCACACATACCACAGTTAGCACATTTTTCAGGGTCGATTTTGGCAAGGTTATTCTCAATGGTAATAGCCTCCGCCAAACAGTTCTTAGCGCAAATCCCGCATCCGATACAGCCGGTAGAGCAAACGGCACGAACCTTTTTGCCCTTATCCTTTGAACTACAAGTAACTGCATAGGAAACATCTGCGCGAACAAGCTCAATTATATGCTTAGGACACTCAACAACACATTGGCCACAAGCGCCACACTTGTCTTTATCAATAACGGCAACTCCGTTCTTTATGGAGATTGCATCATTTGAACAAGCCTTTATGCAAGAGCCAAGCCCGATACAGCCGTAAGAACAGAGCTTTGGTCCGCCACCAAGCTTTATTGCGCTGTGACAGTCATTCTCTCCGCTGTAAATATATTTTGTCTTCGCGCAGTCCTTTGTTCCGCTGCACATAACACGGGCAACCATAGGAACAACTGTGAGAGCGTCAACCCCCATAATCTCTGCGATTTTAGCTGCAACTGCTGAGCCGCCGGAGGGACAGCAGTTTGTTTTGGCTTCTCCCTTAACGATTGCCTCTGCGTAAGCGGCGCAACCTGCATAGCCACAGCCACCGCAGTTGGCCCCCGGGAGAGCCTGGGTTATTTTTGGAATTCTCTCATCAACCTTAACGGCAAAGGCCTTTGCGGCAATAGCTAAGAGTGCGCCGAAAACCAGCCCCATTCCGCCGATAAGAATGACCGGAAAAAGTATATCCATCATAAAATTTCATAGCCTTTCTGCCCAAACAGATTATAAGAAATTTCTTACCTCGGGCGAATAAAACTTAAAATGAAAGCCCCGAAAAGCCCATAAATGCAACAGATAAAAGTCCGGCAGTTATGAGAGTTATAGGCATCCCTTTAAGAAAATCAGGGATGTTTGAGCTTTCAAGTCTCTCTCTTACACCAGCTAAGAGAATAATAGCAAGAGTAAAACCAAGACCTGCTGCCATGCCGTAAACCAAGGACTCGATAAAGCCAAGTTTTTTGGTTACATTTAAAAGGGCAACACCCAGAACAGCACAGTTTGTGGTTATAAGAGGGAGATAAATTCCCAAAGAATTGTATAGGGCAGGTATTGATTTTTTAAGGAACATTTCAACAAACTGCACCAGAACAGCAATAACCAGAATAAAAGCAATCGTCCTCATATAAGCTATGCCAAGGAGATTTAAAAGAAGATTGACAAAATAGGTAAGCCCTGACGCACATGCCATAACGAAGACAACCGCAAGGCCCATTCCTGTTGCCGTTTCGACCTTTTTGGAAACACCAAGGAAAGGACAAATGCCCATAAACTGTACCAAAACAAAGTTTTCGATTAAGATAGCACCGATTGAAAGCGTTAAAAGATTAGAAAGCATCTTCCTGACCTCCTTTTTTCTTCGCAGAGATAATATTTATAACTGCAAGGATAATGCCTAAGGTGAAGAATGCACCCGGCGCCATAATCATAATGCTCATTCCGCTTCCGCCGAGGATAGGCAAACCAAAGAGGGAGCCTGCACCTAAAAGTTCACGGATAGTTGCGATAATCATAAGCGCTCCCGTAAATCCAAGGCCCATTCCGCATCCGTCAAGGACAGAAGGGAGGAAGCCGTTTTTAGAAGCGAAAGCCTCTGCTCTTCCGAGGATAATACAGTTAACAACTATAAGAGGAATATACATTCCAAGAGACTGAGCAAGGGCAGGGAAATATGCGTTCATAAGCATTTCAACTATTGTAACGAACCCTGCGATAATAACAATATAAGCTGCAATACGAACAGTTTCAGGAATGAATTTTCTAAGCAGGGAAATGAAAATGTTGGAACAGATAAGAACAAAGGTTGTTGCAAGACCCATACCCATAGCGTCAATAACACCTGTTGTAACCGCTAGTGTCGGGCACATTCCCAAAAGAAGAACGAAGGTTGGGTTTTCTTTAAAAAGACCGTTTAAAAAGGTTTCTTTTTTATTCATTACCGTCATCCCCTTTATAACAGGGGTAGGCTCATCCTTGCGGTTTTCCAAAGCCGCGTCAAGCTCAGCATTGCTCTGGTCAACCTTTTCCTCAGTAACCTGTTTGATTTCTTCTGCCGCCGCAGCGGTTTTTTCAGAAGTTGCTTTAATAACTTCAACTGACGCATTTACGCAAGCTGTAACAGCCTTTGAAGTGATGGTGGCACTGCTTATAGCGGAGATTTGTTTATCCCCTTTTGCTTCGCCTTTAACAACCTCTATATTGTCGCCCTTTCCGATAAACTGGTCTAAAAAGGCAGGCTTTTTTGCATTTGCCCCAAGACCGGGAGTTTCAGAAAAAGGACTTGAAATTATAACCTTGTTTACTTTATAAGAAGGGTCAACACCAACCATAACGCAAACATCTCCGCCATAACCTTTTGAAGAAGTTGCCGTAACAACATATCCTTTAAGGTCTTTGGCTTCTGCATCGGCATAGCCCACATTGATAGAGTTTATGGTAACAGTTTCATCTTCAAAGCTTCCAGGGTCAATCTGCTTGAATTCTTTTGCCAATGGAAGAACCTCTTTTAAAGATTCCTGAAAAGTCTTTTGATTGTTGGCCTCTGTTATTGGCGCTGTAACTTTATAAGCCAGAGCCAAAAATACAGCAGTTACGGAAGTTATAATAAACAACCTGAGTGCAATAGAAAATTTACTCATTTGCTTTTACCTCCTTAACTTTTCCAAAGACATTTGGCCTTATATATTTGTCAATAAGAGGAGTTGCAACATTCATAAGAAGGATTGCATAGGTTACGCCTTCGGGATAACCGCCCCATTTTCTGATAACAAAAGTTATTAAGCCACAGCCTACGCCGAAGAGAATCTGACCCTTTTTTGTGGTTGGGGTTGTGGTGTAATCTGTTGCCATAAAGAAAGCACCAAGCATAACACCGCCTGATAAAATATGGAAAAGACCATTATCTCCGCCTATAATTCCAAGAACAAAAAGAGTTAAAAGGAATGAAAGGGGAGTGTTTAAGGAAATAACCTTCTTATAAACTAAGAATGCTGCCCCGATTAAAATGGCAAGGGCAGAAGTCTCGCCCATTGAGCCTCCAATATTTCCCACAAACATCTGCCAGAGAGAAGGAAGGTCGCTTCCGCCCTCTTTTAAAATAGCAAGAGGAGTTGCAGAGGTAAGCACATCCGCATTAGCGAAAATATGTACTGCCTCCCCAGGCTCAACAAAAGTTGTCATTGCCCCTCCCCAGGATGCGAGGAGAAAAGCACGGGCGGCAAGAGCAGGGTTCATAAAGTTATGACCGAGCCCGCCGAAAAATTGCTTAACAATTATAATTGCAAATAATGAGCCGATGATTGCCATATAAAAAGGAAGAGTTACAGGCACATTAAGAGCAAGAAGAAGACCTGTAACTACTGCGCTGAGGTCGGCAATAGTGTTTGGCTTCTTTAAAATTTTATTCCACAAAGACTCAAACAAAACGCATGAGAAACAGCATACAAAAGCAAGAAGAAGAGCTCTTGCTCCAAAGACGATGGTTCCTGCAATAAGGGATGGGATGAGCGCCAGAATG
>JAZSPE010000201.1:0-2223 GCA_045537265.1 Clostridia bacterium
AGAACGACATGGCTACGATCCGACTTAAGTCAATAAATGACGGAGATTTCTTTACTAATGAAGTGCTTTTAGGTGCAGTTGAAAACTGTAAGAAGAACGGCTCTGCTCTTCATCTTATGGGCCTTTTATCAAGCGGTGGGGTGCATAGCCATAACACTCATTTATACGGCCTTTTGGACCTTGCCAAGAAAAATGGCTTAAAGGATGTTTTTGTTCATTGCTTCTTAGACGGTCGTGATGTTCCTCCGTCATCAGGTGCAGACTTTGCATCAGAGCTTGTTGAAAAAATCCGTGAAAAGGAAATCGGCAAGATTGCAACGGTTATGGGAAGATACTATGCTATGGATAGAGATAACCGTTGGGAAAGAGTTGAAAAAGCTTATAATGCTATGGTTCTGGGCGAAGGAAACTATGATACATCCGCAGTTTCCGCTATCCAGAAATCATATAACGAAGATGTTACAGACGAGTTTGTTGTTCCAACAGTTATAACAGATGAAAACGGCGCGCCTCTTGGCAAAATTTCCGAAAACGACAGCGTTATTTTCTTTAATTTCCGCCCTGACCGTGCAAGAGAAATAACAAGAACTCTTGTTGACGAGGCTTTTGAAGGCTTTAAGAGAGACTTCTTTAAGACATACTTTGTTTGTATGACACAGTATGACGCGTCTATGCCAAATGTCAATGTTGCATTTAAGCCACAGACCTTAGAGAATACTTTCGGCGAATATATAAGCAAGAAGGGGTTAAGACAGCTTCGAATTGCGGAAACAGAAAAATATGCCCATGTAACATTCTTCTTTAACGGCGGCGTTGAAAAGGAATATGACGGGGAAGACAGAGCCCTAATCAATTCTCCCAAGGTTGCAACCTATGACTTAAAGCCTGAAATGAGTGCATTTGAGGTAACAGACGAGGTTGTTAAGAGAATTGAAAGCGGAGAATATGATGTTATAGTTTTAAACTTTGCAAACTGCGATATAGTTGGTCATACAGGAGTATTTGAAGCGGCGGTTAAAGCTGTTGAAACAGTTGATACCTGCCTTGGCAGAACTGTTGATGCAATCGAAAAAATGGGTGGCGTAGCGCTTATTACAGCCGACCACGGCAACGCAGACCAGATGATTGACTATGACACAAACGGCGCATTCACAGCTCACACAACAAATGTTGTTCCTCTTATCTTAGTCGGGGAAGACAAAAAGTTAAAGCAGGGCAGACTTGCTGACCTTGCTCCAACAATGCTTGACCTTATGGGCCTTGAAAAGCCTCTTGAAATGACAGGCGAAAGCTTAATTGCAGAGTAAAAATAATATTTAGAAAAAATTAAATAAGACATGTTGTCATCAATGGTAGATAATCTGCCTGCGATAGAAGGAAGACGGTTAGAATCCGTAACTGTACCCACAGCTGTATTTGTATGAGAGATATTGTCGCGACGAAAGTCGGCCACTTAAAGGGAAGGTAGACGATATTTCGCAGGCTCACGCCCTATTACATAAGTCAGAAGACTTGGCAATATGCGAGTGCAAAAGCACAATATAAAAAAGACATAAAAGTCGCAGTAACTTAGGGTATAACTGCGACTTTTTTATGTGAAAAGGAGAAATTCAAAATGACAAGAAAAATTTTGGCAGCAGTACTATCAGTTATGTTAGTGCTCTCTTCCGCAGGGGTATTTGCAGAAGAAATTTCAAACGGACAAGTTACACCGAATGTAACAGAAGACACAACAGGCGACATTATTGAGGATGAAACTATCGGCGACGACACAACGGGCGATGACACTACTGGCGACGACACCACCGGCGACGACACCACCGGCGACGACATAACCGAAGACGACACAACAGAAGATGATGCTCTTATGAGTGAAGAAATGGTAATATTAAGAGATGCCATTGCAGACAGAATCAAGGATACAGCGGACGGCTGGACGGCTTTTGATATGATGCTTTATGAAAAGATTGATAATACAACTATAAGTATGGCTGATGAAACAAAGGAAGCAATCATTATGGCTTATATAGAGGAGGCCACAAGGGTCGACGAAGAAAACCCAGTAACAGTATCCGACAGAGCAAGAATTGAAATCGTTCTTAAAGCTTTGGGAATAGACAGTAGTGAACTTTATAAAGAGGGAAGCAGAAAGGCCTTTGATAATGCAAAGGCACTCCGTGAGGCAGATGTAACATCAAGCGGACATTATGCAGCACCATACAT
>JAZSPE010000215.1:0-2238 GCA_045537265.1 Clostridia bacterium
AAAGAAATGGGCGTAAAATGTGAGGCAAAAGCTTTTGCAGCAGGGGTAAGGATTGAGCATACACAAGAGTTTATCAACAAAATGCAATATGGAAAAGAATATAATAACCCACTATTGCCACCTGCGGATTATCGGCTGACTTATAACGGAGAAGAAAGAAGCTGTTATTCTTTCTGTATGTGCCCCGGCGGTACGGTTGTTAATGCATCGTCGGAAGAAAATATGCTCGTTGTAAACGGAATGAGCGAATATAAAAGAGACGGCAAAAATGCAAACAGCGCATTGGTTGTCACGGTTAACCCAAGTGATTTTGATAGTGATGATGCGCTGGCCGGAGTTGAATTTCAGAGAAAGTATGAAGGCCTTGCCTATAATATTGCAAAAGGAAAAGCTCCTGTTCAGCTTGCGAGGGATTTTGTAGAAAATAAAATTAGCTCAAAATTTGACGGTGTAAACCCAACATTTACCGGAGATTTCGCCTTTGCGGATTTAAGAGAGTGTTTGCCAAAATTTATTTGCGATACCTTGAAAGACGGGCTCTTGAATTTTGAAAAGCGAATTAAAGGATATACTTATGGCGGAGCAGTTTTAACAGGCGTTGAGATGAGAACTTCAGCACCACTTCGCATTTTAAGAGATGAGAATTATGAAAGTGTTTCTCTCAAAGGTCTTTATCCCGCGGGAGAAGGCGCAGGGTATGCAGGGGGCATAATGAGTGCCGCTGTTGACGGTATAAAAATTGCCCTCAAAATATGTCAAATATAGTTTGACAAAGCGCTACAATTATCATATAATATTAAGTAGTTAAAACTTGGATATACTTAGGAAAAGAGGCATAAATTATGAAACTTGGTATAGTTGGTCTTCCAAATGTTGGAAAGAGCACACTTTTTAATGCAATTACCCAGGCAGGAGCAGAATCTGCCAACTATCCTTTTTGCACTATTGAGCCGAATGTGGGCACTGTTGCAGTCCCTGATGAGAGACTTGACAAGCTTTGCGAAATGTATAGTCCTGATAAGGTTACTCCTGCGGTTATTGAATTTGTTGATATAGCCGGTCTCGTTAAAGGTGCAAGTCAGGGAGAAGGTCTTGGGAATAAATTTTTATCCAATATCCGCGAGGTTGACGCTATAATCCATGTTGTCCGCGCTTTTGAAGACGATAATATTGTTCATGTTGAAGGCAATATCAATCCAATAAGAGATATTGATACAATCAATATGGAACTTATTTTGTCCGATATTGAAATTGTTGAAAGACGCCTTGATAAGAGCCGTAAAGCAATTAAAGGTGGAGACAAAAAATATCAGGTTGAAATTGACTTTTTTGAAAAGCTTAAAAAGAACCTTGAAGACGGCTGCACAGCAAGAATGTTTGAATATTCCGATGATGAAAAAGAGATGCTGTCTGAAGTTTCGTTGCTTACTTTAAAGCCTGTAATATATGCAGCCAATGTAGCCGAAGATGATTACGCAAAAGGCGACAATGAATTTGTTCGTCAGATTCGCGAGTTTGCCGACAAAGAAAAGTCTGCGGTTATGGTTATTTCTGCAAGAATTGAAGAAGAAATTGCAGAGCTTGACCCTGAGGAGAAGCAGATGTTCTTAGATGAACTCGGAGCAACCGAATCAGGCCTTGATAAGCTTATTAAAGCAAGCTATTCTCTTTTAGGTCTGATAAGTTATCTTACAGCAGGCAAACCAGAGGTAAGAGCTTGGACTATCAAAAAGGGAACAAAAGCACCTCAGGCGGCAGGCAAAATCCACACCGATTTCGAAAGAGGCTTTATCCGTGCCGAAGTTGTTGCATATTCTGATCTTATGGAAAACGGCAGTATGCTTGCTGCAAAAGAAAAAGGTCTTGTAAGAAGTGAAGGCAAGGAATATGTTGTTCAGGACGGCGACATAATATTGTTCAGATTTAATGTATAAATAAATTTAGGAGGGAATTATATGTCATTTACGGAAAATGCAAAAAAGATTGTAGTAAACACGGCAGAAACTGTTGTTAAAGCATCAGGGGAGATTCTTGAAAATTCTAAACTTAAATACAAAATTTATGACGCAAAAATTGACTTAAAAAAAGCTTTTGAAGACCTTGGCAGAGCTTTCTATACCGAGTATATCACAGGAGAAAACCTCGAAGATGAAAGGGAAAATATTTGCATAAAAATCAGGGAAATCAAAAGCTATATTGAGGATTTGGAAGAAAGATTAAATTAGAGGTTAAAACATA
>JAZSPE010000132.1:0-2800 GCA_045537265.1 Clostridia bacterium
AGCACAATATCTTGTGCTTTTGTCGTTATTTGCAGTATTAAATTGAAAAGGTGTTTATGATGTATTCTCTCGCGTTATTTTCCAGAGTATCATCAAGAGAAGGAAGGGAAGAAAAACCCTCATATTTCCTTTTAAGTGCCCTTTCTAAGATACTGTCGCACAGCTTTGGATTCTTTGGAAGAAGAGGGCCGTGGAGATAAGTTCCTATAAGATTTTTATAGATAACGCCCTCAAAACCACTTTCCCCGTTGTTACCGTGGCCTAAAAGAACCTTTCCCAAGGGGGTGTGGTTTCCTATATCTGTTCGTCCTCCGTGGTTTTCAAAGCCTGCGATTTTGCCAAATTCGTCGCTCTCTAAAACTACATTCCCGATAAGGCGGTTTTTCTCATCGGAAGTTGTTGTTATATACAAAATTTCCATTCCCGCAATCTCTTTTTGGGAGGTCTTATAGTATTTCCCCATAAGCTGATACCCTCCGCAAACGCAGAGCATAACCCCATCATTTTCGATATAGGTTTTAAGCTCTTCTTTATAAGCGGATAAAAGGTTGCTGACAGTTTCCATTTCTCTGTCTGCCCCACCGCCCAGGAAAATAATATCCGCATTTTCAAAGTCGATATGGTTATCCGAGGCTGTTATATCAATAACATTCGCTCCCATATTCCGCCAGAGAAGACGCATTTTAAGAGCTTCCATATTTCCCTTGTCGCCGTAAAGGTTTAAAAGGTCAGGATAAAGATGAACAATATTTAAAGAATATTCCATTATTTTTTCTCCTCCCTTTCGCCTTTAAGGCCAAGCAGAATATTTTGTGTCCCGAAAAGAGCAGTATAGTTAACTAAAACATAACAAACCTCGCTATCGGTTTCAAGACAAGATAAAATTGCTTCTTTCATATCAAAAGTGATTTTGTCAATATTAATACCTGAATATTTAAAGCGAAGGGCAAGGTCATAGGCCCTTTTCCCGCTTATTGAAAGAGTGTTCAAGGTTTCGTTATTAAGCCTTTCAAAATCAACATCCCAAAGCCATGAAACATCCATGCCGTCACTTGGCTCGGCATTTACGGCGATAATAATATCCTTCTTGCGCTTGTCGGTTAAAACTGTTTCAATCGCCTGATTAAACCCTGCGGGATTTTTGGCAAGGTTTAAAATAACGCTCTTTCCAAGGTCAATCTCTTCCATACGGCCAATCTGTGGCTTGTAGTCAGAGAGAAGATTATTGAAGTTTTCGCCCTTTGTACCTAAAAGGCTCATAAGAGAGAAAACTGAGAGAACATTATAAATATTATAAAAACCTCTGTAATTTAAGTTTACGGCGCTACCGTTTACAGTAAAGGAAAGCCCCTTTTCAAGGTTTACATCCTTTGCCTCAAAGTCGATTTTGTTTCGCTTGTTTTCGCATTTAGTGCAGTAGTAATCCCCAAGCTGACCATAGTGATAATAATTATAGGAAAGAGGATTTCCGCAAGATGTGCAAAACTGGCCGTCTCTTGTTTCGCTGTTTTGAGAGAGGACCTGCTCGCTTATTCCAAAATATGAAGCGTCGCGACCTTCCCCCAGTTGAGCGGTTATAGGGTCGTCTCCGTTTAAGATAAGCTTTGCTTTTGGTGCTTTATCGATTGCAGACTTAACAAGTTTTACGGTTGTTTCAAGCTCGCCGTAGCGGTCAAGCTGGTCCCTGAAAAGATTGGTAACAATTATATAGTCAGGGGTTATATGGTCAAAAACTTTAACCGCAAAGGCTTCGTCAATTTCAAAGCAGGCATAGTCTGCCTTGAATTTTCCAAAAAGGTTACAGCTGTCTGCAAAAACTGTTGCAACACCGCTCAGCATATTCGCCCCAAGAGTGTTGCAGAGAACAGAGTATCCGCATTTTAAAAGGGAGGCATAAACTAAGTTGTTGGTTGTTGTTTTGCCGTTTGTTCCGCAGGTTACGATAACCTTACCCGTAATATTCTTTTTAAGCCTTTTAATCATATCAGGGCAGATTTTAAGAGCAACCACCCCAGGGGTTGATGAGGATTTTTTGCCCATCATTTTCCCAAGGAGAGAGGCAAGCTTTGCCGCCCAGACTGCAAGTATAAGTCGCATAAGTTTTGTGTCCTTTCTTTTATTTTTCAATAAGCTTTATATCGCTTTCGTCAAAAATTTCATAGAGGTCGTCAAAAGGAATACGGTCTTCCTTTGCCCACATAGAGGAGGGAGCGGAAAATGCCTGCTTCGTGTCCTCATAGTAGATATTAACAGGTAAGTCTCCCCCTGTTAAGATTGTTTTAAGTTCCTCTAATTTTTCATTTTCAAAGGATTTCATTTTTATATAGAGCTTTTTATATTTTCCGCTTGGAACTGCCGTAAGAGGCGCCGCACTCTCAAGTCGGAGCTTAGGAGGCTTGTCCTCTGCCATATCAAGATTTCCCGAGAAGCAGAGAACCGCGTCTTCCTTTAAAAGATTATAGAAGGTCCGAACCATTGTGGGGAAAACGATAACCTCAATTGTTCCCGTTAAATCCTCAAATTCCAGATAATACATAAGCTCGTTTTTCTTGGTAAACTGCTTTCTTATGCCGGTTATTATTCCGCAAAGGGTGACCTTATCTCCGCTGTCGAACTTATGATGCTCGTTTTCGTTTATTTCGTAAACAGTTGCGTTTGAAAGCTTTTCAATCTTGTCTTTATAGCTGTCAAGAGGATGCCCTGAAACATAAACCCCGAGATATTCTTTCTCATTTTTAAGGATTTCAGTTTCGGAAAGCTCGTCAAGGCTTGGGAAATCGTCTTTGTCGCTTCCAAGTCG
>JAZSPE010000188.1:0-3756 GCA_045537265.1 Clostridia bacterium
TCTACCAAACTGAGCCACACCTCGATAAACTCACCAAATCAGTATAACACAATCTTTCCTGTTTGGCAAGACTTTTCCTAAATTATTTTATAATATCTTTTATGGCTTCTCCCGCCAGAATAAGCCCCATAACAGATGGCACAAAGGAGATGCTTCCCGGAACTTTCTTGTTGCTTTCCTCGTCTGTTACATCCTCTAAAACCGTTGGCTCTTCCTTGGAATAAACCACTTTAAGACTGCCTATGCCTCTTTTTTTCAGCTCCCGTCTCATTACGCGACAAAGGGGACAGTTTTCCGTTCTATATATATCTGCAACCTGAAAGTCCTGTGGGTTCAGCTTATTCCCGGCTCCCATTGCACTTATAACCCCAATCCCCTTCTTCTTGGCAGTTTCAATTATGGCAAGCTTGGCAGAAACTGTATCAACTGCGTCTATAACATAGTCGATTTCATCGTCAAAAAATTCTTCAACATTTTCAGGAAGGCAGAATTTTTCAACGGCTACCACCTTTATATCGGGGTTGATATCTTCTATTCGTTTTTGCATAACCTTAACTTTTGCTTCGCCAACTGTTGAATTTAAGGCGATGAGCTGTCGGTTAATATTGGACTTGGACACCTTGTCGCGATCAACCAAGGTTATTTTGCCCACACCTGCTCTTGCCACAGCTTCAGCGCAAAAAGACCCTACTCCGCCAATTCCAAAGATCATGACATGGCTTTTTTTAAGTTTTCTGACGGCATCCTCGCCGATTAACATTCTGGTTCTCTGATAAATCTCGTTCATTTTTTCACCTATTAAAAATCCGCCGTTTTCCGGCGGATTATATTTATTTTTTAGGATTAACAAGGTCTCTCCAATCAAGGTCGCCACGGTCAAGACCGCGGATTAAAACTTCGGCAGTTGCAACATTTGTTGCAAGTGGAATATTATGAACATCGCAAAGACGGAACAGCGCCGAAACATCAGGTTCATGAGGCTGGGCTGTAAGAGGGTCACGGAAAAAGAGCACAAGGTCGATTTCGTTATAGGCGATTCTTGCACCGATCTGCTGGTCTCCACCCTGAGGCCCTGACAAGAACAGATTTACATCCATGCCGGTAGCTTCGTTTATAAGACTACCTGTTGTTCCTGTGGCGCAGAGGTTATGCTTTTGGAGTATCGCTTTATATGCAATACAAAACTCAACCATAAGTTCTTTCTTTTTATCGTGCGCAATAAGAGCGATATTCATTTTTCTTCCTCCCGTCGTTTAGTTGTTTCTTTTCATTGCCTTAATCGGAATATTTGCAGTGAGTGCTGGAACCAAAGATTTTCCATCCTCGCTTTGTGCTGTTCCAATTTGGATATCAAGACCGCTTTCGGAGATATCCATATACTTTTCAAGCACCTGCATAATTTCATCTCTTATTTTTTCCAAAAATTCTGTATCTGAATTTGCTCGGTCATGGACTAAGACAAGTCTTAATCTGTCTTTCGCCATTTCTTTTGACGCATTCTTGCGCTTACCGAAAATTTTGGATAAATCTATTATCATTTTCATTCTCCTTTACAGTTTATTCCTGACTTACTTTCTTTTGAATTTTCCAAAGAGTCTGGCGAAGAATCCGCCGCCGTCAAGCTCCATAAGGGGAACATTTTCACCGCTTAAACGCTTTGTTATGTTTCTGTATCCCTGACCTGCAAGTGATTTCATATTTACAACTGCAGGCTCACCCTTATTTGTTGAAACAATAACATTTTCATCATCAGGAACTATACCGATAAGCTCGATATTCAAAATATCAAGAACATCATCAACATTCATCATTTCCCCGCGCTTAACCATATCTGTTCTGATACGGTTAATGAGAAGGAAGTGGTCTGTTATTTCATTGGCATCCAAAAGGCCGATAATTCTGTCAGCATCACGAACAGCAGAAACCTCAGGTGTTGTAACAACAATTGCTTTGTCTGCGCCTGCGATAGCATTTTTAAAGCCCTGCTCAATACCTGCGGGACAGTCGATTATAATAAAATCAAAATCTTTTTTAAGGTCGTTGCAAAGCTTTTCCATCTGCTCAACTGTTACTGCATCCTTATCCTTTGTCTGAGCAGCAGGAAGAAGGAAAAGACCATCATAACGCTTGTCTTTAATAAGCGCCTGCTTAAGCTTACAATGACCTGTAACCGCGTCAACTAAGTCATAAACAATTCTGTTTTCAAGACCTAATACAACATCAAGGTTACGAAGACCGATATCTGTATCAATTAAAACAACTTTTTTACCAAGCAGAGCAAGTCCAACCCCGATATTAGCTGTTGTTGTTGTTTTACCAACGCCACCCTTACCTGAGGTTATAACTATTACCTGCGCCTGTGACTTTGCCATAATTTACCTCCATTATAAAACCAAATTCAGTGCGAAATTTTTCGCGCCGATATTCTGCATAGTTAAGCTTCATCTTTTATCAGTATATCACATACCATATAAAAAGTCAAAAATTATTTTCTTTTCTGCAAAAATTCTTCAATTAAAATCTTGTCTTCCTTGATATATGCCACCTCAGGACTGAGATAATCTTTATCCTCCCCTTCGGGTGGTATTGTTATAAGGTCGGCAATTCTAAGCTGGGTCGGAGAAAGTTTTAAGGCGACAACAAAGGCTCCTTTATCTCCGTCTTTTCCTGCATGAACCATACCTCTGACTGATCCCATAACGAAGATATTTCCCTTTGCGATAACCTCGGCACCCGGATTAACATCACCGATTAAAACCACGCTTCCGTCAGACTCTAAGCACTGGCCGGAGCGGAGAGTTTTCTTATAAAACTTAGTGTTTGATTCTTCCGCTTCAACAAAAGCACGGTCTAAAATCTGCTGTGCATTTATATTTTCTTTTTCCTTTTCTTCTGTCTTTTCATTATCCTCAGAGTTTTCCCAAAGCTCAACGCTGTCTTCTAAAATATCCGAAACTTTTTTAACTAATCTTTCATATTCCTTATTAGTCAGAGGAACGCCTTTAAACCCAAGCTTTTTAACTCCTGCGAAAAAGTCTTTGGATTCTTTAAACTTGGCACAAAGAGCCTCTTTAACCTCTTTATAAGAGGGCTTTTCATTAACAGTTACCATCATACCGCTTTTATACAGTTTAAGGCTGATAATTTCTTTCTTTTCTGCCATCTTAATCTTCCTTTCTATTTCAAAAGTTTATTAGGCTGAGTTATGCTGTCCTGAGTTTCATAAAGTCCTAAATAGGACGCAAACATTTCTCTTCCGATGTTGGCGGCGTATCTGCTTGATGCGCCGTGTTCAATTACAACGGCAACCGCAATCTGAGGATTGTCATAGGGGGCAAAGCCAACGAATAAGACATTGTCGCTTCCCTGACTTACTTCCGCCGTTCCGGTTTTTCCGCCAACTTCAATGGGGAAGTTCTCAAAAACCGCAGACGCCGTTCCGTCGCCCGTAACTCGTCTCATTCCGTCTTTAACGGCTTCAATCGTGCTGTCCTTAATCTTAATCTCAGACAAAACTTTCGGCTGGGTTTTATAAACTATTTTATCCCCTTCATAAGTGCGGATTTCTTTTATAAGGTGGAGAGAATATCTCGTTCCTTTATTTAAAATAGTCGATATATAATTTGCGAGCTGGGCAGGGGAGAACATATTATCCGACTGGCCGATAGCCGCCTGCAAAACATCTCCCGGATACCAAGGCATATCAAGCTTTTCTCGATAATCGGGGCCTGCCACAATTCCGCTCTCCTCATACAG
>JAZSPE010000087.1:0-2731 GCA_045537265.1 Clostridia bacterium
AAGGGAAAGATACTCAGCCTCATTTTCCTTTTCGGGAAAGGAAATATTATCTATATTTCTTGAAACATTTCTTAAAACCGCGTTTATAAAGCCACGGGATTTATTTGCATATTTTGAGGCGAGCTTAACACTTTCATTGCAAGCGGCGCTGTGAGGAATTTTGTCCATATAATATATCTGGTAAACTCCCATACGCAAAAGGTTTTTAACCCATGGGCTCATTTTCTTAATTTTAACGGAAGAAAACTGACCTATGATATGGTCAAGAGAGAGCTTATTTTTAACAATCCCGTAGATAACCTCTGTAACAAAGGCGCGGTCAACAGGGGATGCAAGAGAAATGGCATCCGAAAGTGAGGCGTTAAAATACTCGCCCTTTTCCTCAATATTATAAATGGCTTTAAGAATAATTTCTCTTGAATTCATAGCTTAATCTCTGTTTCTGCCTCCTGCCAAAACTAACAGTCTGAGTAAGTTGGCGATTGCAACGGCAACTGATGCAACATAGGTAAGAGCCGCCGCCGTTAAAACTTTTTTAGCCCCTGAGAGCTCTTCATCTTCTAAAATGGCTTCGCCGCCCAGGGTTTTGATTGCTCTTCTGCTTGCGTTAAACTCAACAGGAAGAGTTATAATCTGGAATAAAACAACTGCAATAAAGAGGACAATACCCGTAACAATCATAAGGTCGTTTGCAAAGATAATTCCTAAGATTGCAAGAGGGAACGCCGCATAGGATGAAATCTGAACAACAGGCACAATGGCGTTTCTTACTTTGATTGGAATATAAGCCGTTGCGTGCTGAATTGCATGACCGACCTCGTGTGCCGCAACCCCAAGCGCTGCAACAGATGTGCTGTCATAAGTTGAGTCGCTAAGGCGGACGATGTTTGTTCTCGGGTCAAAATGGTCGCTTAAATGACCTGCCACGCGTTCAATCTTAACATGGTAAAGTCCGTTTATATCAAGAATTTTTCTGGCAACCTCGTGAGCAGTATAGCCACGGCTATTGCTGACTTTTTTGTATTTGTTAAAGGTGGAATTAACATTTGCACTTGCCCACATAGCGATAATTAAAGCGGGCAAAACAAAGATGATGTATGTGTAATCAATTCCGTAGAACATAATTTGTTACGCTCCTTTATAATAAAATTTCGCCGATTTCAACGCTGTTGCCGTTTAAAAAGCTTTGAGTATCCATTCTCTTCTTGCCAAATGGCTGAACTTCACAAAGAAGAAGAGATGTTCCGTCTCCGCAGGCAACTTCGATTTTCTTATCAGGAAGTCCAATAATCTCCCCTGGCTTTTTGTCGGTTTTACTTCCGATAGATGCAGTGAAAATTTTGAGGACTTCCCCTTTATAAAGTGTATGAGCGGTTGGGTATGGATTTGTCCCTTTTATTAAAGAAAATATTTCCTTTGCGCTCTTTGTCCAGTCAATTTTCCCTGTGTTTTTGTCAAGCATCTTGGCATAGCTTGACTCCTCATCATTTTGGGGAGTTCTTTCTATGCTTCCATCCTTGATTTTTTCAAGAGTAGTAATAAGCGCCTCTGCCCCTAAATAAGAAAGGCGGTCAAAAAGCTCTCCGGCAGTTTCGTTTTCGCCGATTTTTGTTTTAAGGGTTAAAAGCATATCCCCTGTGTCAAGGCCGTTATCCATCTGCATTGTGGTAATTCCCGTTTCCTCTTCGCCGTTTATAACCGCCCACTGAATTGGAGCGGCACCACGATATTTCGGAAGAAGAGAGCCGTGAACATTAACGCATCCGAACTTTGGGAATTCAATAATATAAGGTGGCAAAATCTTGCCGTATGCAACAACGATTATTATGTCCGGATTAAGGGTTTTCAATTCTTCCATAAATGCCTCGTTCTTTAAAATTTCAGGCTGGAAAACAGGAATATTATTTGCGATTGCACATTCTTTAACAGGTGGAGGAGTAAGATGATGCCCTCTGCCCTATGGTTTATCCGGCTGAGTAACAACTCCGCAAATTTCATATTTGTTTTCTATAAGAGCCATGAGGGATGGCACCGCAAAATCGGGAGTTCCCATAAAAAGAATTTTCATAATTTAAGTCAACGCCTTTCTGCGCAGTTTTTTTAGTCAAGTTCAAGCTCGCCCTCGTCTGCCCATCTTGAAACCTTTTCCATAAACATATGGCCGTCAAGGTGGTCAAGCTCGTGGCAAAAAGCTCTTGCTGTAAGTCCCTCGCCTGTATAGGTTTTCCATTCGCCCTTGCGGTTTTGGAACTTTATTGAAACGATATTCGGGCGTGTAACTTCGCCGAATTTCCCCGGGTTGCTGAGGCAACCTTCAAAGTCGGTCTGCTCCCCTTCGGCGTGAGTTATTTCAGGGTTAATAAGTTCTAAAATCTCTTCCCCTGTGTCAACAAGCGCAATTCGTTTAAGAACTCCAACCTGAGGAGCAGCAAGGCCAACCCCGTTTGACTGAATAAGAGTTTCCCGCATATCATCAAGAAGAGTTATAATTCTTTCGTTTATTTCGTCAACAACTCTGCATTTCTTTGTAAGAACATCATCGCCGACTTTAACAATATTTCGTATAGCCATTTTAATCTCCTTCTATAACATATTTGTTGGATTTATATCAATGCTCAAAAAGACTTTTTTAGAGTCCTCTTTAATATCGGATAAGAATTTTAAAAGAGGATGAATTTTTGCGCTGTCTGCCTTTAAAAGCATTCTGTATCTGTATTGATTTTTAATTTTT
>JAZSPE010000050.1:0-2816 GCA_045537265.1 Clostridia bacterium
GATGAAGCCTGATATTATCGTATTGGACGAGCCAACCGCGATGCTTGACCCAAGGGGAAGACGAGAGATAATAAAAACCGTCAAAGACCTTAATAAAGCAGAGAAAATGACGGTTGTTCTTATAACTCATTATATGGATGAAGCCGCAAAGGCAGACAGAATAGTCGTTATTGACAAGGGTAAGATTCTCCTTGACGGAACACCGAAAGAGGTGTTTTCCAAGGTAGATTTGCTTAAAAAAATCGGCCTTGATGTTCCTCAGTCAACATATCTTGCAACAGAACTTAAAAAAGCAGGGCTTTCTGTCCCGGAGGGGATTTTAAATGCCGAGGAATGCAGCAGAGAAATTTTGAAATGTTTGGAAGATGAGTAAATGATTAAGCTTGAGAATGTAACATATACCTATATGGAGGGCGGCCCTTTTGAAAAGACCGCCGTGCATAATATTGATTTAACCATTCCTGACGGACAGTTTATTGGTCTTATGGGCCATACGGGAAGCGGAAAGTCCACTGTTATCCAGCTTATGAACGGCCTTTTAAAGCCGACAGAGGGGAAGATAACCGTTGACGGCAGCGAGCTTTGGGCGAAAGATACCCAAATGCGTGACATCCGCTTTAAAGTGGGACTTGTTATGCAGTATCCCGAGTATCAGATTTTCGAGGAAACGGTTGAAAAAGAAATTGCATACGGCCCCAGCAACATTGGTCTTTCAGAAGAAGAAATAAAAGACAGAGTGGAAAAAGCCGCCGACCTTGTTGGAATTTCAAAGGAGCTTTTATCTAAATCCCCATTTGAGCTTTCAGGCGGGCAGAAAAGAAGGGTGGCAATAGCGGGAATTATCGCTATGGAACCAAAAACCCTTATCTTAGACGAGCCAACGGCAGGTCTGGATCCAAAGGGCAGAGATGAGATTCTTCATAAAATCAAAGACCTCCAAAAGAGAATGAACATAACGGTTATCTTTGTTTCTCACAGTATGGAGGATATTGCCTCCATGGCTGACAGGATTATCGTTATGAATAAAGGCAGAGTCGCAATGGAAGGAACTCCTGATGAGATTTTTATTCGCAGCGACGAGCTTATAAATATGGGACTTGATATTCCTGAGGTAAGCAAGATTTGCAACAGCCTGATTGAGAAAGGCTATCCTCTTAAAAAGGGAATATATAAAGTTTCAGAGGCAGTAGAAGAGATTAAGAAACTTAAATTGACATAAGAAGAGAAAAGAGATGATAAAATGGTTTCCGATATAATTTTAGGGCAATACTTTCCCGGGTCGTCCTTTATCCACAGACTTGACCCAAGAAGCAAAATCTTAATGATTATTGCCTATATAGCGGCGATTTTTATAATAAATAATCTTTTTGGTTATATAGTTTTGGGGGCATTTTTGCTCCTCTCAATTATGAATACCAAAATTCCTGCAAAGTTTATGCTAAGAGGCTTAAAGCCCGTTATGTTTTTTATTGTTTTAACAGGTGCGTTCAATCTGTTTTTAACAACAACGGGCAAGGTTTACTGGCAGTGGAGCTTTCTTACGGTTACAGACGAGGGAATTAACAACGCAGTGTTTATGATACTCAGATTGTTCTTTTTAATAATGGGAACATCTCTTTTAACCCTGACAACATCCCCCATAATGCTGACCGACGGTATAGAAAGACTTTTATCTCCCTTCGGGAAAATCGGTATCCCTCATCACGAGATTGCAATGATGATGAGTATTGCTTTAAGATTTATCCCGACTCTTTTAGAGGAGACGGATAAAATCATAAAGGCCCAGACAGCAAGAGGTGCCGACTTTGAATCAGGAAATATTTTAAGAAGAGTTAAGGCTATGGTGCCAATCTTAATTCCGCTTTTTATAAGTGCTTTCCGCCGTGCAGACGAACTTGCAACGGCAATGGAATGCAGATGCTATAAAGGCGGAAAGGGAAGAACAAGACTTAAAGTTTTGAAAATGGGAACTATTGACTTTTTAGGATGGATATATATCGCAGTTTTATTTGCGGGAATTATTGCTTGCAATATTTTTGTAGTTTGAGGAAAAGGATATGTCAAATTTTAAAATGCAGATTATGTATGACGGCGGAGCATACCACGGCTGGCAGAGACAAAATAACGGTATAACCGTTCAGGAAGTGGTTGAAAACACTCTTTCCCGTCTTACAGGAGAGGAAATAAGCGTAACAGGATGCAGTCGGACAGATGCAGGTGTCCACGCTCTTTCCTATACCTTAAATTTCTTTTCTGACACCCAGATTCCGCCAAACAATATCCCTTTGGCCTTTAACAATCTCTCAGGACATAAAGACATAATTGCCCTTGATTGCAAAAAAGTAAGCGACGACTTTTCTGCAAGATTTTCATGCGAAGGAAAGACATATCTTTATAAAATATGGAACAGCAAAATTGAAAACCCTTTTACAAGTAAATACAGTTGGTTTGTCCCTTATAGACTTAACACGGACTTAATGAAAGAGGGGGCAAAGCATTTCGTTGGAACTCACGATTTTGCAGGGTTTATGGCTCAGGGCGGTTCTCAGAAAACAACCGTGAGAACGGTTACAAGGTGCGAAATTTTTGATAAATATGAATGGAACGAGCAAATCGCCTTGGAGATTGAGGCGGACGCTTACCTCTATAATATGGTAAGAATTATAACGGGAACTCTTGTGGAGTGCGGAATGGGAAAGATTGCGCCCCATGACCTTCCCGAAATAATAGCAAAATGCGACAGAACATTGGGAGGGATGACCGCCCCGCCCGAAGGGCTGTTCTTAAAAGAAGTTAACTATAAATTTTAAAGGAGG
>JAZSPE010000158.1:0-8521 GCA_045537265.1 Clostridia bacterium
ACTCCTTGGCTCACAGAACGACATGGCTACGATCCGACTTGGCTTTAAGCATCTCAAGGTCAAAGCCTTTTTTTACCCCGTCTGTGTCAATGGAGTTTAGAACAACTTCTCCTGCGCCAAGGTCAACGCAGTGGCGAATCCACTCGATTGCCTCCATACCTGTATTTTCCCGTCCGCCTTTTGAGAAGACTCTGAAAACTCCGTCAACTCTTTTTACATCTGCTGAAATAACAACGCATTGGTCGCCGTAAAGCTTTGCCGCCTCGGAGATTAAATTTGGGTTTTTAATTGCCCCTGAATTTACGCTGACTTTATCCGCTCCGCATTTTAAAACTCTGTCAAAATCGGAAACGGTGTTAATTCCGCCCCCAACGGTTAAGGGGATAAAAATGGTTTTTGCAACCTCACATAAAATATCCGTAAATAATTTTCGCCCTTCGGCTGATGCGGTTATGTCATAGAAAACAAGCTCGTCTGCCCCGTTATCGCTGTAAAATTTGGCAAGCTCAACAGGGGAAGAAACATCGGATAACCCTAAGAAGTTTACCCCTTTAACAACTCTGCCGTCTTTAACATCAAGGCAGGGAATAATTCTCTTTGTAATCATTTTATCACCTCAATTGCGTCTTTAATCTTTATTGCACCTGTGTAATAAGCTTTACCGATAATCGCACCGTAAATTCCAAGGTGGTTAAGCTTTATAATATCATCAAGAGAGGAAACTCCCCCTGATGCGATAAGTTGCATATCAAACTTTTCCGATAATTCCTTATATAGTTGGTGGTTAGTCCCCTGCATCGCTCCATCCTTTGAGATGTCGGTGCAGATTATGGTCTTAACTCCGATATTTTGCATTTTCTCGCAGAAAGAGAAGCAGTCATAGGCTGACTTTTCCGTCCAACCCTTGATTGCAACATAGCCGTCTTTAATGTCAATCCCTACTGCGATTTTATCGCCGTATTTTTTAACGGCTTCTTTTAAAAATTCTTCATCGGAAACTGCGGCAGTTCCTAAAATAACCCGCCCTGCCCCGATAGAAATGTATTTATCAATAACTTCCATAGAGCGGATTCCTCCGCCGATTTCGGCAAAAAGTCCTGAGGAGTCAATAATTTTTTTAACGGTGTCAAGGTTAGGGGTTTCTCCGCTTTTTGCTCCCTCAAGGTCAACTATGTGAATAAACTTTGCCCCCTGATTTTTAAAATCAAGAGCGATTTCAGATGGGTTTTCGCTGTATATTGTCATCTGGTTATAGTCGCCTTTAAAAAGACGGACTGCCTTATGGTTAAATAGGTCGATTGCAGGAAATATATTCATAATTAGTCCTCACTTTCGCAAAATGCCCGAAGAATATTAAGCCCAACTTCCCCGCTTTTTTCAGGGTGGAACTGACAGCCGTATATGTTTCCCTTGGAAACTGCGGCGGTAAGAGGTGCGCCGTATTCAGAGGTTGCAACTGTGCTTTCGGTGCAGTTTGCTCCATAGAAAGAATGAACAAAATATACGAAGTCCCCGTCTTTTATGTATTTAAAAAGAGGGCAGTCTTTCTTTATATTAAGAGCGTTCCAACCAATATGGGGGATTTTATAGTCACTTGGAATAACCTCTCCGATGGAGCGGATTTCCCCTGGAATAAGACCTAAACCCTCGTGCTCACCATATTCAAAGCTCTTGTCAAAAAGGAGCTGCATACCAAGGCAGATGCCCATAAGAGGCTTACCGCTTTTGGTTTCCTCGATAACTAAACCAAAAAGTCCACTTTCTCTGAGCTTTTTTGCGGCATCCTCAAATGCGCCAACGCCCGGGAGGATGATTTTGTCCGCCTTTTTGATTTCCTCAGCATCTCCCGTTACCATTGTCTTTTGCCCGATTTTGTCAAAGGAGCTTTTAAGGGAGAATAAGTTGCCTACCCCGTAGTCAATAATCGCTATCATTTAAAGCACTCCTTTGGTGGATGGAATTTCGTCTGCAAAGTCTTTATCGACTTTTACGGCATCTCTAAGGCTTCTTGCAACAGACTTAAATGCCCCCTCAATAATGTGGTGAGAGTTCTTGCCGTCAAGCTGTTTTATGTGGAGAGTAAGATTTGCACATCTTACAAACGCTAAGAAAAACTCCTCGCAAAGCTCTGTGTCAAAGTCCCCAACCTTAGGAGATGGAATGTCAAGGTTATAGGAGAGGAAGCCTCTGCCTGATAAATCAACGGCAGAAAGGATTAAAGCCTCGTCCATAGGAAGAATGGTGTTACCGTAACGGGTAATGCCCTTTTTGTCGCCTAAGGCTTTTTCAAAAGCCTGACCTAAGCAGATGCCGATATCCTCAACTGTGTGGTGATAGTCAACAAAAGTATCCCCCTTGCAAGAGATTGCAAGGTCAAACTTGCCGTGCTTTGCAAAAAGAGTAAGCATGTGGTCTAAAAATCCGCATCCGGAATCAATTTTTGCCTCGCCCTTTCCGTCGAGATTGAGCATAAGGGAAATATCAGTTTCATTTGTTTTTCTTGTTAAACTTGCGTTTCTCATTTAATTTTCCTCCAATATTGTTTTTAAGGCAGATATTAAAGCTTTCATCTGCTTTTTCGTGCCTATTGTTATGCGGTTATAGTCTTTAATTTTCTCGGCGGAAAAATGTCTTACCAAAATTCCTGCCTCTTTAAGCTTTTTATAAATCTCCTCGCCATCCATTTTGGGATGCTTTGCAAAGATGAAGTTTGCGCTGGACGGAGTAAGGGTAAATCCTAAGCTTATAAGCGCCTCTTTTGTAAATTCTCTGGTTTTAATAATTTCCTGACAGTTTTTAATTACTCGGTCATTGTCTTCTAATATCCCAATACCCGCCGCCATTGTCATCTTGTTGATGTTATAGGGGTTGGTGGAATATTTTATTGTGTTAAGGTCAGCTATAATCTCTTTTTGAGCTACCCCAAAGCCAAGTCTTGCCCCTGCCATTGAGCGGGATTTTGAAAAGGTCTGTGTAACCAAAAGGTTGTCATATTTCGGCACAAGAGAAACTGCGCTCTCCCCTCCGAAATCTATGTATGCCTCGTCAATAACTACGATGTTATTTGGGTTGCTCTTTAAAATCTTCTCAATCTCCGAAAGAGGAAGACAAATTCCCGTTGGAGCATTTGGGTTTGCAATAAAGATAGTTTTATTTTGCCCCATAAATGCCTCTGTGTCAATAGTGAAATCCTCTTTAAGAGGAATTTCTTCGTATGGGACATTATTAAGCTCTGCAAAAACTGAGTAGAAGCCATAAGTTATGTCAGGGAAAATCGCAGGGGTTTTCTCATCGCAAAATGCCATAAAAGCAAAGTTTAAAATCTCGTCCGAGCCGTTTGTCATAAGAATTTCCTCAGGGGAAACTCCTGAAATTTCCGCCATTTTAAGATTTAAAGAAGAACAAGTGGGGTCGGGATAAAGATTTAAAAGCTTTGAGGCTTTGCTTGCCTCTCTTATCGCTCTTTTTGATGGAGGATAAGGGGACTCGTTTGTGTTAAGCTTAATATATTTAAAATCTTTTGGCTGTTCCCCAGGGGTATAGGGGGTTAAGTTTTTATATTTATTACTGAAAAATCTGCTCATTTTTATTCCTCAATTCGTATAACGGCGCTCTTTGCGTGGGCAGTGAGTCCCTCTTTGTTTGCAAAGAATTCAACATCCCTTGCAATATCAGAAAGCGCCTCTTTTGTGTAGTAGGTATACTGGGTTTTCTTAACAAAATCGTCAACGGAAAGAGGAGAAGAAAATTTCGCCGTTCCGCTGGTTGGAAGAGTGTGGTTTGGACCTGCCATATAGTCCCCCAGAGCCTCAGGGCAATTTCTTCCCATAAAGATTGAGCCTGCATGACGGATTTTGTCAAGATAGTCAAAAGGATTGTCAAGGCAAAGCTCTAAGTGTTCAGGGGCGATTTCGTTTGAAATATCAATAACCGTCATAATATCTTCTGCAACGATTATCTTGCCGTTTTCGTCAATGGATTCTCTTGCAATTTCCGCTCTTAAAAGAAGAGGAATCTGCTTTTCAATTTCTTCGGAAACTGCTTTTGCAAGGTCAATTGAGTCGGTAACCAAAACTGCGCTTGCAAGTTTATCGTGCTCTGCCTGAGATAAAAGGTCAGCTGCGATGTGAGCTGGGTTTGACTTTCCGTCAGATACGATTAAAATTTCGCTTGGCCCTGCGATCATATCGATTGAAACGGCTCCGAAAACCTGCTTTTTCGCCTCAGCAACGAAAGCGTTTCCGGGGCCTACGATTTTGTCAACCTTTGGGATTGACTCTGTTCCGTATGCAAGAGCCGCAACAGCCTGCGCTCCGCCAACTTTAAAGATTTTGTCAACTCCGCCGATATAAGCCGCAGCCAAAATAACGGGGTTAACCTTTCCGTCTTTATTAGGCGGGGTAACCATAACGATTTCCCCAACCCCTGCGATTTTTGCAGGAACGCTGTCCATTAAAACTGTGGACGGGTATGCCGCCGTGCCTCCCGGAACATAAAGCCCTGCACGGTCAACAGGGGTAATTTTTTGCCCCATTATAACGCCGTTTTCTTCCTTTATAGTAAAGCCGTCCCGTTTTTGCTTTTCGTGGAACTTGCGGATGTTTGCCTCCGCTTTTTTAAGAATTTCCAAAAACTTTGGCTCAACAAGAGAGATAGCCTCTTCGATTTCCTCTTTTGAAACTAAAAGGGAAGAAAGCTTTGCCCCGTCAAATTTTTCGCAGTATTTATAAAGAGCGCTGTCCCCGTTTTTTCGGACATCATAAATTATGTCAGCAACAATTCCCGAAACATCGGTTTTAGGCTCAACCCTTGCAAAAATTTCTTCGTTTTTAACTTCGCCGTATTTAAGTATCTTAATCATTTTTTGCCTCCACTAAAACTGCCAGCTTTTTTGCGATTTTCTCAATCTGTTCGTTTTTGAATTTAAAGCTTGCTTTGTTTGAAATAAGTCTTGCGCTGATTGGAACAATGGTTTCCCGAACGGTAAGATTATTTTCTTTAAGGGTTGTTCCTGTTTCAACAATATCCACTATAACATCGGAAAGTCCAAGAATTGGAGCAATCTCAATGGAGCCGTTCAGGTGGATAATATCAATGTCACGACCGAGTGTTGCGTAATAGTTTTTCGCAATATTTGTAAACTTTGTTGCAACACGGAGAGTTCTTTGAGGGTTGTCGCGAAAGTCCGCCTTTCCTGCAACTGCCATACGGCACTTTCCGAGATTTAAGTCTAAAAGCTCATAAATATCAGGCTCATATTCAAGGAGAATGTCTTTTCCTGCAACGCCGATGTCCGCAGCGCCACGCTCAACATAAATCGCAACATCCGAGGGCTTAACCCAGAAATAGCGAAGAGAGAGCTCCTCATTTTCAAAAATAAGCTTGCGGTTATTTTCTTTTATAGAGGGGCAGGGAAAGCCTGCTTTTTCAAACATATCATAAACCTTTTCCCCAAGCCTGCCTTTGGGAAGGGCAATATTAAGCATTGTTTTCAACTGTCATTTCCCCCTTTTCGTTAATTCTTACAACCTCTTTGAATTTAAGGTTTTTCGGTAAAGTTTTCTGCGCCATAACGCTTTTTCCCTCTTTGGTAAGAGCATCAACCGCCTTATCAAGTGTAAATAAGGAGATGCCGTCTTCATATAAGAGAATGGCGTCAACATCAAAATCCTTGCTGTTTTCGTTAAATCTTTCCAGCATATCAAGGTACACCGCAAAACCGATTGCCTTTTTGTTTCTCTTCATTTTCTTCATAAGGAAGTCATACTGACCGCCAGATAAAATACCGCTTGGAATTCCGTTTATAAAGCCTTTAAAAACGAAACCGTTATAATAATTCATATCGTTTAAAACTGAAAAATCAATTCTGACTTTATCCTTAAAGCCTTTTCCGGAGAGAGCCGAAATAACCGAAATAAGTTCGGATGCCGCCTCAGGTTTTTCATCCCCGAAAATCTCATCAAGAACTTTGATTACTTTATCTAAATCTCCATAGGTTAAAACCAGCTTTTTAAGGTTTTCCCCTGCCTCTCCGCAGATTTCTGTTATGCCTGATGCGTTTTTCTCTCCGATGCACTTTAAAAGAGCGCTTCTTTCGGAAGAAGAAATGTCAAGGTTATCCATAACGGCAGAGATTATTCCAAGGTGTGAGATGTCTAATGCAAAGTCAGGAGAGATACATTCAAGGCTCTTTGCCGCAAGAGATAAAACCTCTAAAATACAGTAGCTATCCACCTCGCCGATACATTCAAGACCAACCTGCATAATTTCTTTAAAGGAATAAGAGCCTTTTGAAACTCTGTAAACATTTTCGTTGTAATAAACCTTTTGAAGAGAGGAAGAATCATCCCCGTTTTTGATAATGGAAAGAGTAACATCAGGTTTAAGAGCCATAAGCTTTCCCGTTGTGTCTGTAAAGGTTATTATGTTATCTGAAACCAGAAAGTCTTTGTTGCGGACATAAAGGTCATACTCCTCAAACTTGCTCATCTTGAACTGGGAATATCCATATTTTTCGTAGAGAGAGCGCAAAGTGAAAATTGCTTTCTCGTCATTTTTCAAAACCAAAGCATCTTTGTTCATTTATTTTCCCTCCCCCGTAAGATTGTCAAGGACGGTTTTATATCCGCCCGGTCCGTAATTTAAGCATTTATTAACACGGCTTATTGTGGCTGTGCTTGCCCCTGTCGCTTTGGAAATCTCCTGATAGCTCTTCCCATCATTAAGCATAATGGCAACTTCAAGACGCTGGGAAACATCCATAAGCTCTTTAATGGTGCAGACATCCTCAAAAAAGCTGTAACATTCATCTATATTTTTAAGGCTCAGTATTGCCTCAAAGAACTTGTCCGTAGCCGGATTTTTAAGCTTTGTCATAAAAATAATCTCCTTTTTAGAAAAAGTACTTTATCATTTTAGCATAGTAAAGCGATAAAGTCAATAGTTTTTAATAAAAAAAACCGCATTTTTTTGCGGTTTTTTTGATTTAGAGGATTAGATTTCCTATTAAATTTATTAAAATACACAAAGCCATTCCCAAAATAGTGGGGAGAAATATGGCGAGAGCGGTCCATCTTGCGCTTTTTGTTTCTTTATATATGGTGAGGCAGGTGGTTGAACAAGGGAAATGTGCCAGAGAGAAAACTACTGTGCAAATTGCCGTAATGGGTGTCCAGCCGTTTGCAAGAAGCAAATCCTTTAAAAAGACAAGGTCGGTTATCTCCGTTAAAACTCCCCCTGACATATACGCCATAATGGCTATGGGGAGAACAATTTCGTTGGCAGGAAAACCAAGGATAAAGGCGAGAAGCAAACAGCCGTCAAGGCCCATAAGACGCCCTAAGGGGTCTAAGAATGAGGAAAGATGGAAAAGAAGTGTTTCTCCGCCGATTTTAAAGTTTGCCATAAGGAATATTAAAAGCCCTGCCGGAGCGGCAACGGCGGCGGCCCTGCCTAAAACGAAAAGAGTTCGGTCAAAGAGGGAGCGGATTAGAGTTTTCATTATAAGAGGCTTTCGGTAGGGCGGAAGCTCCATACAGAAAACCGAGGGTGTTCCTTTTAGCAGTGTTTTTGACAACAGCCAGGATAGGAAGAAGGTAAGAAAAGTTCCAAGGGCAATGACCAGTGAGAGAGAAAGAGCAGAGAAGACCGAGGAAAAGCCACCGAAGAAACTTCCTGCGAAAAAGATGGTCATAACCGTAATGATTGTTGGAAACCGCCCGTTGCAGGGGACAAGGGCATTGGTTAAAATTGCGATAAGTCTCTCCCTTGGGGAGTCGATAATTCTGCACCCAACAACACCTGCCGCGTTACACCCAAGACCCATACACATAGTGAGAGCCTGTTTTCCGCAGGTTTTGCATTTTTTAAATATGTGGTCAAGGTTAAAGGCAACCCTTGGAAGAAAACCAAGGTCTTCAAGAAGAGTAAAGAGGGGGAAGAAGATTGCCATTGGAGGAAGCATAACCGAAACAACCCAGGCTAAACAGCGGTAAACTCCTAAAACAAGCATATCCGAAATTATTTTCGGGGTGTTTATGAGATTTAGGATATTCATAAGGTCATCTTCAAAACCCATAAGAAAAGAAGAGAGGATGGCAGATGGATAGTTCGCTCCTGTTATGGTGAGCCAGAAAATAAAGGCGAGAAGAAGGAGCATAATGGGATATCCCAAAAACTTATTGGTAAGAATTTTGTCGATTTTCCGGTCAAAGCTCCGATAGTCAGGATTTTCAAAAGAGACCGCATCAAGACATATTTCTTCCGAGCGAAGAACAATGGAAGATGCTATAATATCAGAAATTTTATCCTGCATAATTCCTTCCCTTTCAAGATAAGAAAGGGCATTATTTAACGCATTTTCTTCATTTTCATTCTGAGGAAAAGCGTCCCCTTCGATAAGAGAAAGAGCTAAGGGACGGGGAATACTGTTCTTTTCAAAAATTTCAAGAGCGGTTTCGATTTTTTCGGGATATGTCATTTTATAAGGGGAGGGGTTGCCACTCCTAGAAACCTTTGAAAC
>JAZSPE010000088.1:0-4032 GCA_045537265.1 Clostridia bacterium
TTGAGTAAGAATGTACCGCCCTTTTTGAGTCCCTCTAAAACATCATACTGATGAACATAAGCAGGCTTATGACAAGCGATATAGTCAGCTTCGTCAAGAAGATAAGTTGACTTAATCGGCTTTTTACCAAATCTTAAATGAGACATTGTTACGCCGCCTGACTTCTTTGAGTCATAATCAAAGTATGCCTGAGCGTAAAGGTCTGTGTTGTCACCGATAATCTTGATTGCGTCCTTGTTAGCACCAACAGTACCGTCAGAACCAAATCCCCAGAACTTACAACGAGTAGCGCCTTCTGGAGCTGCGTTGATTTTTTCAGGAAGTTCGAGAGAAAGATTTGTTACATCGTCCACGATGCCGATTGTGAAGTTGTTCTTTGGCTTTTCAGCATCAAGGTTATTGAATACAGCGAGAAGCTGTGTTGGAGTTGTATCCTTTGAACCAAGGCCGTATCTTCCGCCAACGATGAGCGGTGCGTTTTCCTTACCTGTGAATAAGTTACAAACATCAAGGTAAAGTGGTTCTCCAAGTGAGCCTGGTTCTTTTGTTCTGTCTAAAACTGCGATTTTCTTAACAGTCTTTGGAAGAACATCGAAGAAATATTTAGCGGAGAATGGACGATAAAGGTGAACTTTAACAACGCCAACTTTTCCGCCTCTTGCGTTGATATAATCAACTGTTTCTTCTAAAGCTTCACAAACGCTACCCATAGCGATAATAACTTTTTCAGCATCAGCTGCACCGTAGTAGTTAAATGGCTTGTATTCTCTGCCTGTAATCTTGGAGATTTCAACCATGTAGTCATTTACGATGTCAGGAACAGCGTCATAGAACTTATTCGCTGCTTCTCTTCCCTGGAAGTAGATATCAGAGTTCTGAGCAGTTCCGCGAAGAACAGGGTGCTCAGGATTTAATGCTCTGTCTTTAAATTCCTTGAGTGCTTCTTTATCAAGAAGTCTTTCAAGGTCAGCATATTCCATAACTTCAACTTTCTGGATTTCGTGAGAAGTTCTGAAACCATCAAAGAAATGAAGGAAAGGAACACGGCTCTTTATAGTTGCAAGATGAGCAAGACCGCCAAGGTCCATAACTTCCTGAACGCTTCCTGATGCTAAGAGAGCAAAACCTGTCTGACGGCAAGCCATAACATCCTGGTGGTCACCAAAGATGTTAAGAGCGTGAGCAGCGAGAGCTCTTGCGCTTACATGGAAAACTGTTGGAAGGAGTTCACCTGCGATTTTATACATATTAGGAATCATAAGGAGAAGTCCTTGTGATGCTGTAAATGTTGTTGTTAAAGCACCTGCTTGAAGTGAGCCGTGAACTGCACCAGCAGCACCAGCTTCAGACTGCATTTCTACAACATCTACTGTTTCGCCAAAAATGTTCTTTTGGCCTTTCGCACTCATTTCGTCAACAACTTCAGCCATTGTTGAAGAAGGAGTGATAGGATAGATAGCAGCAACTTCAGTAAACGCATAAGATGTATATGCGGCAGCGTTGTTACCATCCATGGTCTTAAATGTTTTAGCCATTTTATTGCCTCCTTGACTATATATTTTAATAATTTTACAATGATAATTTGTCGTGGCGTCATACGCCGTATATCATTATATCATACTTTCCTCAATATTTCAAATCTTTTTTGAAAAAATTTTAACAAATTTTTGCATATTTTTCTGTTATTCTTCTATATTTCCTTATTCCTCCACAGCTTTGGCAAGATATTTGACACTTTTCCTAAAATATGTTATCTTTATAGCATCGAAAGGAATGATAATATGAAGGCAATTATAACAGGTGCATCCTCAGGACTTGGCGCCGATATGGCAAGGGTTTTATCCAAAATGGGTTGGGATTTAATCATAACCGCAAGAAGAGAGGACCGACTTTTTGCCCTTAAAGACGAGCTTAAAACAAATGTAACCGTAATCCCTGCAGATTTAGGGACAGAAAAAGGTTGCTACGACTTTATTGAAAAAATTAAAAACGAGGATTTTGATTTAGCCATAAACAACGCAGGCTTTGGTCTTTTCGGAGAGTTTTCTTCTCTTGATACAAAAAAAGAGCTTAGTATGGTTGACCTTAATATAAAATCTGTTCATATCCTTACAAAACATTTTGTGGAATACTTTGGGCGCAAAGGCAAAGGCAATATTTTAAATGTTGCCTCGTCGGCAGGGCTTATGCCCGGGGGACCACTCATGGCAACCTACTACGCAACAAAAGCTTATGTTGTCAGCCTCTCCCGTGGAATTTATGAGGAGCTTCGCAAGAAAAAAAGCAAGGTTAAAATCAGCGTTCTTTGCCCCGGCCCTGTTGACACGGAGTTTAACTCTGTTGCAGGAGTTTCCTTTGTTCTCAAAGGTCTTAACTCCTATAAAACCGCAGAGTATGCAATCAGGAAAACCCTTTCGGGAAAGCTTATCATAATCCCTGGGGCATCAATTAAATTTGCATACATTTTAAACCGACTTGCACCAACAAAACTTGCCTTGAAAATCGCATACAAAATCCAAAAACAAAAAGGAGACGCATAGCGTCTCCTTTTTTATCTTACATAGAAATATTGTTTTGCCATTTCAAGCTGATTGTCAACCTCAACCTCAGCTTCACTTAAAATTTTAAGCAGCTCAATCTGGGTTGCCGGGTCTAAAATTCCGTTTTGAGGAAGATATCCCGATGCTTTTTGAACGAGGCTTACCGCAAGGGCCATATTCTCGTCAAAATATTCGTTTATCTCGCCTTGGTAAATCCCTAAAAATGCAAGCATTTCTTTAACATTTTTGATTTCCTCTGAGCTTTGTCCCACCGTAAATGTATTCTTATATTTTGGCTCTTTAAATTGAGAAAGGTCAACCTTTTCGGTTGTGTTCTCTGCATAAATATCAGGCATAAGGCCTATGCCCTCAATATTTTTTCCGCTTGGGGTAAGATAAAAGGCAGTTGTATATTTAATAATTCCGCCGTCCATAAGTCTTGACATTGTCTGGACTGTGCCTTTCCCGTAAGACCTCTCCCCGATTAAGGTTGCTGCGTTATTTTCAGAAAGAGCCGCCGCTAAAACCTCTGATGCGCTTGCGGAATAATTGTTCATAAGAACAACTATGTTGTAGTCAGGGTCTTCCCCTTTTGCAACATATTTAATATCGTTTACCGTTCCTTTTCGGTCCTCAGAAGTTATAACCGCCTTTTTCGGCAGGAATAAATCCGCAACCTCAATGGCTTCGTTTAAATATCCCCCCGAATTGTTTCGGACATCGATTATAATATTCTTAACCCTTGCTCTTCTGAAATCCCCAAGGGCAGAATTAACATATTTTGCCGTGTTGGTTGAGAAAGAATAAATCTGGATGTATCCGATTTTATTATCAATAATCATAGAACCAACAGGCTCGGACACTATCTTCTCGCGCACCATATTAAAGGTAAGGTCTCCCGCTCCGCTTCTTCTTACTACCAGGGAAACGGTTGTTCCCTCAACGCCTTTAATATAGCTTGTGGCTTTATCTAAATCCATTCCTGAAAGGGCAGTTCCGTTGGCAGAAATAATTCTGTCCCCTGATTTTAAACCTGCTCGCTCAGCAGGGGTGTTTGGAAGCACCTGACTTATTATAAGGGCGTCCCCAATCTGAGTTACAGAAACGCCGATACCTGTTATAGTGTCAGATAAAGACTCCAAAAGCTTTGCCGATTCAGCAGGGGTATAATACGCTCCGTATTTATCAACACTGCTTAAAAGAGATTTCATAATCTCTGTATAAAGCTCAGGATGAGCCTCAACTAATTTAACAAGGGTTTGAAGATAAGCATTACCATTGCTGTAATCCCCGTAAACTCCGTAGGTAGTGATATTTTTCCCTACTCCTTCAATAAGCTGTGCCTCGGTAAAGAGACTTCCCGCAGGAAGTGGGTCTGCCATAACGCCAAGTGCCGAAAAGCTCAGGCAAAAAGCAAGAAGCAATGCAATTATTTTTTTCATAATTTTCACCTCAGTTTTTTACATTTGCTCAGGAGCATCAATTTTGAGCA
>JAZSPE010000196.1:0-4289 GCA_045537265.1 Clostridia bacterium
ATGGCTACGATCCGACTTGTATCTTGTTATCGCAACTCAGAGACCTTCCGTTGATGTTATTACAGGTGTTATTAAAGCAAATATCCCATCAAGAATCGCATTCGCAGTCTCTTCTCAGACAGACAGCCGAACAATAATTGATACAGCAGGGGCGGACAAACTCCTAGGAAAGGGCGATATGCTCTACTTCCCGAGAGGGGCATCAAAGCCAACCCGTCTCCAAGGAAACTTCCTCTCTGATAAAGAAATTGAAAATGTTATTGGATTTATCAAAGGCCAGTTTGAAGCAAGCTATGACGAGTCAATTATAGAACAGATTGAGCGCGAGCCTGAAAGCAGTTCATCCTCAAACGACTCTTCTCCTGTCAGCGACGAGAGAGATGACTTGTTCATAAAGGCAGTTGAAATGGTAATCGACACCGGGCAGGCCTCCGTTGCTATGTTCCAGAGAAAATTTAAAATCGGTTATCAAAGGGCCGCTCGTTTAGTTGACCGTATGGAAGAATTAAATATTATAGGCCCTTATGAAGGCACAAAACCCCGTCAGGTTTTAATGACCAGACAGGAGTTTAATGAGATGCTTTTAAACGACGGAGAATAAAACCCTCGTATATAGGGAAAACTCCTGAAAACCCTTGATTTTACGCCCTTTCTCGTTATAAACAACAATTTCCAAATGGTTCTTTTGTGCATTTTCAACAATTTTTAAAAAAATGCTCCAAAACTATGGAAATTTCGCTGAAAATGGTGTAAAATGGACTTAATTGTTAAAGAATACAATTAAATTTCAAATAATAAAGGAGAAATTAAAAATGAACAAACAAGAATTAATCACAGCTATTGCTGAAAACGCTGCTCTTTCTAAGAAAGACGCAGAAGCTGCTCTTAAAGCTCTTATCGGTGCTGTTGAAGGCGCACTCGTTAAAGGTGACAAAGTTCAGTTAGTTGGCTTTGGTACTTTCGAAGTTAGAGAAAGAGCTGCTAGAACAGGCAGAAACCCACAGACAGGCGCTGAAATGAAGATCGCTGCTGCTAAGGTTCCTGCATTCAAGGCTGGTAGAGCACTTAAAGATAAGCTCAACTAATTAAAATCTTCGAGGACGCCAAAAGCGTCCTCATTTTTTTGACATCAAGCTGTAAAGGAGAACAAAAATGGCTAGCTTTTCATACAGACCGTCAAGGGTTTGTTCGAGAGAGATTCTCTTTGATTTAGAAGATAATATCGTTTCAAATGTCCGTTTCATTATGGGCTGCGGCGGTAATACTCAGGGCATCGGCGCCCTTGTTGAAGGTATGCATGTGGATGAGGTCATAAAACGCCTCGAAAACATTGATTGCGGCGGCAGAGGCACTTCTTGTCCCGACCAGTTGGCGCAAGCCTTAAAACAGGCAAAAGAGCAGAATTAGGGCTGTTTCAAATAAAATACTAACCCCCGAAAGAATAATTCTTTCGGGGGTATTTTTAATGCACTTTTGTAACTTCGTTATTGATAACTTCCGGTTCAACAAAGGTCGGAACCGCTTTATGCATTACCTCTCGGATGCGTTCTTTATCGTGGCTGTTTGCAGCCTCTAAAAGTTCTTTAATTCTTTCCTCAATGTCAGCCATATCAACATCGATTTGTTTACCAATAAAGATTTTGCTGTGAACTGTTGAGGTAAGACCTTCTGCGTTCATTAAAAGTTCTTCATAAAGCTTTTCGCCCGGCCTTAAACCGATTTCTTTAATCTCAATATCAATGTCAGGTCTGTAACCCGCAAGTCTTATAATGTTTTGTGCAAGGTTGTAGATTTTAACCGGCTTGCCCATATCAAGAACGAAGATTTCTCCGCCCTTGGCAAAAGCGCCTGCCTGAATAACAAGCTGTGCTGCCTCAGGAATTGTCATAAAGAATCTTGTTATGTCTTTATGGGTTATGGTAACAGGACCACCCTTTGCAATTTGTCTCTTAAAGAGAGGAATAACACTGCCGTTTGAATTCAAAACATTACCGAAACGAACGGAAACGAATTCAGTCTTACTGTTTTTCTGCATTGCCTGAACAATCATTTCACACATTCTCTTGCTTGCGCCCATTATGTTGGTTGGGTTAACAGCCTTATCGGTGGAAATCATAACGAATTTCTTTGTTCCAAACTTGTCCGCACACTTAACCGTGTTATATGTACCCATAATATTATTTAAAATAGCTTCTCTCGGGCTATCTTCCATAAGAGGTACATGCTTATGAGCCGCCGCATGGAAGACGATGTCCGGCTTTTCTTCGCCGAAAACAACTTCAAGTCTTGCCAAATCACGAACAGAGCCGATTATAACCTTTGGTTTATTGTTTGGATATTTTTCATTAAGCTCCATCTGGATATCATATGCGTTATTTTCGTATATGTCAAAAACAACCAGCTTCGCAGGGTGGAACTTCATAATCTGACGGCAAAGTTCAGAGCCTATGCTTCCGCCACCGCCTGTTATCAAAACAGTTCTTCCTGTTACATAGTTTGCAATTCCTGCGTTATCCAAAACGATTGGGTCACGGGCTAAAATATCGTCAATTTCAATGCTACGCATTGAGAATTTTCCGCTTGTTATCATCTGGTCAACACTTGGAACTGTCTTAATCTTACATCTGGTCTGATTACAGATTTCAATAACTTCCTTGCGCTGTTCCCCGGTTGCAGAAGGCATAGCAATAAGAATTTCATCAACTCTATATTTTTTGCAGAGGTTTATAATATCATTTCTATCGCCTAAAACCTCATAACCACCAACCGTTAAGCCTTTTTTTGTTTCGTCATCGTCAACTAAGCCGATAATATCATAAGTTAAGTTAATATTGCTTCTTAAATCATGGATTATAACTGCTGCCGCAGCACCTGCGCCAACAATTAAGATTCTCTTTCCCTGTTCGTTTGTTCTTGTCTTTAAATACTTTAAGTATTTATTAACGATATAAACTCCAGCTCTTACAAAAATGAATGAACAAGCAGACAAAAAGCTATAGCAAAGAGCAATCTTTCTCCAACCCATTGGCATATTTCTTAAAACAAATCTCTCAAAAGTAAGGAATATACCAACAGTCAGTATAAAGTTTATAAACACAGTTTTTAAAAGCTTGATGCCATCCATAACGGTACAATAACGCCACATAACCTTATAGATTCCCTGAAGCTGTGCAAGACCTATTGTAACAACAGCAGAGACAATAAGCGGTATGAAGAATAATACAAAGAACCACTCGAAAGTATTAAACCCCTTAAAATCACTTGTTGCCAAAAATGCCGTCATAAGGAAAGCTACAAAAAAGCCAAGCAAGTCAAAAAAGACTACATACCAGTTTCTTAAAAAGTTTCTTTTCATATTCTAATCTCCTTTTTAAATGATAAAGAAGAAATCATAGAGAATTAAAAGGTCTTCAAGCGTATTATATTTCTGTATTTTATCCTTGAAAATTTCTCTATCATTTTTTGGAATAGTTTTATATATCGCATAGGTTTCTTCCGAAGCCTTTTGGTAGTCGTGCTTTTTATCCGCAAGATAAAGTCGCATATTTTCAACTATTTTTCGGGATATCTGCTTGCTCTTTTCGTTGCTGAGCTCAGGGATAACTTTACTTTCCATAGCAGATATAACTCTGTTTATTCGAAGATTTAAGTCTTCCTCTGCTATTTGGTTTAAATCAATTTTTGGAGCAGGCTCAACATCCACAAGGCACTTTACTAAAACCTCGCAAGCCTCTGCTCTTGTCATAGGCTCCTTTGCCCTGAACTTTTCTCCCTCTTCAAGAGAAACAAGACCGTTTGAAATAGCCTTTAAAACCGCTTCCTTTGCCCAGGAGCTTACTGCATCCTTTGGCTCCTTATAATAAGGGAGAAGCTCCATTTTGAGAATGTTGTTGAGTATCACACAAGCCTGTTCACGGCTTACCAAATCCTCAGGAGCAAACAAGTTGTTTCCAATCCCCTGAATATATCCTGCCTCAACACCGATGCAGACATGGTCATAATACCAGGCGCCCTCTTTAACATCCGTGAAGGTATTTTCGCCTTTATGGGTATATCCGAAAACATTATTTACAATCTTAACAAATTGAGAGCGGGTAAGTTTTCCCTCAGGATTAAAATAGCCTCCGCCTATCCCGTCAACAATTCCTCTGTCCGCCATTTTGATTATGGCTTCGCCCTGAGAAGTTGCTTCGTCAACATCAAAGAAAAATCCTGCCCCGAAAACCATCTGCATAAGTAGACCAAAAGCAATTAAAATAGATACAATTTTTTTCATAAGGCAGACCTCC
>JAZSPE010000055.1:0-8544 GCA_045537265.1 Clostridia bacterium
CAACGGAAGATGGGCAAAAGAAAGGCATCTCCCCAGAAGCGCCGGGCACAGAGCAGGAGCAGACACCTTTGAAAAAATCGTTAAATATTGTGACAAAATCGGCATAAAAGCCATAACTGCCTATGCTTTCTCCACGGAAAACTGGAACAGGCCAAAGGCAGAAGTTGATAATCTTATGGAGCTTCTTTATAACTATCTCCAAATGGCAGAGGAAAAGTTTGCAGGGACAAATATTATCCTCCGCGTTATTGGAGACAGAAGCGCTTTGTCCGAGAAAATCAACAAAGCAATTGACCACGCCATAGAAATAACCGAGGGTAACACGGGAATTGTTCTTAATATGGCGCTTAACTACGGCGGTCAGGACGAAATTGTTCGTGCCGCAAGAATTGCCGCCGAGGCAGTTAAAAACGGCGAAATGACTCCCGAAGAAATTACAAAGGAGTTTCTTGACAAAAATATGTATACAGGGGATAACCCTCCCGTTGACCTTATTATCCGCCCAAGCGGAGAATTAAGACTTTCAAACTTTTTACTCTGGCAATCGGCATACGCAGAGCTTTGGTACAGCGATATAAACTGGCCTGACTTTTCCGAAAAGGATATGGAAAGGGCAATTATTGACTATCAAAAGCGTAACCGCCGATTCGGCAAGGTTTAAAGAAAGGAATTTTACCTATGAAAACAAGAATTATATCAGCCTTTACTTACGCTCCTTTACTTATTCTGGCTTTGCTTCAACCTTTTGACTGGGTTTGGGGGATTATAGTTTTAGCCGTTTCCATTATGGGACTTTATGAATTCTATAAAGCAACCGACCTTTTAAAAAGTAAACCTCTTTGCATATTGGGTTATATTACCGCGGTGTATTTTACTGCCGGAGATTTTATGGTCTTCCCGCTGGGGATTCCCTTTACCCTTTGGTTTTTGGCGGTTTTATTTATCCTTATGCTGATTTTTAACCAAAAAATAAATACAAATATGATAAGTTTAACTCTTCTCAGCGTTCTTTACATTCCTTACCTTTTATCCTACATAATTGGCATTCGTCAGATGAATGGAGGAGAGTTTTATATCTGGCTTATCGTAATCTGCGCATTCTTAACTGACACCTGCGCATATTTTACGGGGGTTGCAATCGGAAAGCACAAGCTTTGCCCGAACCTCAGCCCGAAAAAGACAATTGAAGGGGCAATCGGCGGAACTGTGGGTTGCGGTCTTTCCTGTATGTTGTTCGGCCTTATTATAAGCCGTTTCTTTAATCAGGATGTAAACTTTTTAAGCCTCTTTATCTTAGGGCTTATCGGCTCTGTTGCAGCTCAGCTTGGCGACCTTACGGCATCAGCTATCAAAAGACAATACGGCATCAAGGACTACGGCAACTTAATCCCGGGCCACGGCGGAATTTTAGACCGTATTGACAGTATAATTTTTGTTGCACCTGTGGTATATACTTATATTACATATATCGGTATTTAACAATTAAAGATAATCTTAGGGGCGGCAAGTTGCCTGCCCCTTTTAATTTAAAAGAGGTAAAGATATGAACATTTCAATCTTAGGCTCAACGGGTTCAATCGGAACTCAGGCCCTCAATGTTGTAGACGACCTTAAAGGAATTAAAGATATAAATATTAAAGCAATAAGCGGAAAAAAGAATGTCCGACTGCTCGAAGAGCAGGCGAGAAAATACTCCCCCGAAATCGTTGCTGTCTTTTCAGAAGAAGGGGCAAAGGACCTTAAAGTCCGCCTTGCCGACACCTCAGTTAAGGTTTTAAGCGGTCAGGAGGGGCTTATTTCTGTTGCAACACAAAGCGAAAGCGAAATGGTCTTATCCTCTATCGTAGGCTTTTCAGGCCTTGTTCCAACCCTTCATGCAATCGAAAGCGGAAAGGACATCGCTCTTGCCAACAAGGAAACTCTGGTTACGGCAGGAAAGCTTTTTATGGACAAAATTGCGGAGAAAAAGGTACGCCTTCTTCCCGTTGACAGTGAACACTGTGCAATTTTCCAAAGTTTAGAGGGAAACCGTCATAACAAAATAAGAAAAATCCTTTTAACCGCATCAGGTGGGCCATTCTTTGGAAAAAGCAGAGATGAACTTAAAGGAGTTACAAAAGAAATGGCGCTCTCTCACCCCAATTGGAGCATGGGAGCGAAAATTACAATAGACAGCGCAACACTTATGAATAAAGGTCTTGAAGTCATTGAGGCGAAATGGCTTTTCGGAGTGGACATCGACGATATTGAAGTTGTTGTCCAGAGGGAGAGCATCATTCATTCTATGGTGGAATATGAAGATTTAAGCGTTATTGCTCAGCTTTCTCTTCCATCCATGAAGCACCCGATTCAGTATGCTTTTACCTATCCCGACAGGCTTCCATCACCCGATAAGCGACTTAATTTCTCTGACCTTAAAAAACTGACATTCTCAGAACCTGATGAGGAGACTTTCTCCTGCTTGCGCCTTGCAAAAGAGGCAGGAAAGATGGGCGGAATTATGCCAACTGTTTTAAACGCTTCAAACGAAGTGGCAGTTGAGAAATTCTTAAAGGGAGAAATCTCTTTCCTCCAAATCGGAGAAACAGTTGAAAAAACTTTAAGCGAATATAAAAACATCGAAAATCCCACAATAGATGATATATTAAGAATTGATGCAGATGTAAGGGAGCGCTTTAAATGACATTTTTAACTATTGTCTTTGCGATTTTATTCTTTTCAGTTATAATATTTATCCATGAATTCGGGCACTTTATCTCTGCCCGTATTTTTGGTGTTACGGTCCACGAATTTGCCGTTGGAATGGGGCCGAAAATCTGGTCAAAACAAGGAAAAACCGGAACGAAATACTCTGTCCGCGCTATCCCCATCGGCGGTTTTTGTCAAATGGAGGGAGAAGACGGAGACAGCGAGGAGGAAGGCTCTTTCTCCAAAAAGTCCAAGTTTGCCCGATTTGTTATTTTAGCCTCAGGGGCGTTTATGAACATCGTTTTAGGGTTTATAATTTCCCTTTTGGTTATTTCTTTCTCCGCAAAAGGCGGACTTCCCACAACAACGGTTTTAAATGTTGTGCCCGATGCACCTGCTTCTTCATATATTGAAGAGGGAGACATTATAACCGAGATTAACGGACACAGCGTAAATATTCAGCAGGAAATTTCCGTTGCTCTTTCTTTCAGCGAAAACTCTTCTTTTGACATAACCGTTAAAAGAGACGGAGAAAAGAAGACCTTTGAGAACATCCCTCTTTATGACTATGAAGCCCAGGGAAATACCTATAAAATAATCGGTATTCAAAACGCAATCAAGCCCCCTACTTTCTTCGGCGTTTTAAGAGAAAGCTTTTTCCAGACGGTTTATATGGGGAAAATCGTATTTCTAAGTCTTGATATGCTTCTTTCGGGAGAGGCAAAGCTCAGCGATTTGTCAGGCCCCGTGGGGGTTATCGACCAGATGGAAAACGCCGTGACAAGCAGCGGCGGCGGACTTTTGGGACTTTTAAATCTTTTGTTTCTTGCAGGATTTATTTCCGTCAACATTGGAATTATGAACCTTCTTCCTTTCCCGGCCTTAGACGGTGGAAGAATCTTCTTCATCTTAATTGAGCTTATTATCAGGCGGAGAATTCCTCCTGAAAAGGAGGGGATAGTCCATTTTCTCGGCCTTATTCTCCTCCTTGGTCTAATGGTTTTTGCCACATGGAACGACATTTTAAGAATTATAGGTTAGGTGATTATTAAATGGCTTCTTACAAGTCAACAATTCTTTCTTGCTATATCGGATATTTCACTCAGGCGATTGTAAACAACCTCGCCCCTGTGTTTTTTGTTATCTTTCAGCAGGATTATAGTATTTCCCTGACCCAGATAAGCTTTCTTATTTTTATAAATTTCGGGGTGCAGATTATAACTGACATCCTCTCGGTTTATACGGTGGATAAATTCGGTTGCAGAAATTCGATAGTTCTTGCCCATATTGTAAGCACCATTGGTCTTGTCCTTTTGGGTGTTCTCCCGAAAATTCTTCCCTCTCCCTATATCGGAATGATAATCGCCATAGTTTTTTATGCCTACGGAAGCGGACTTATTGAGGTTATGGTAAGCCCTGTGGTTGACGCAATCCCGTCGGAGAGCAAGTCCTCCGCCATGAGTCTTCTTCATTCCTTTTATTGCTGGGGCCAGCTTGCCGTTGTCCTATTCTCAACTCTTGCTTTAAAGCTTATGGGCGGAAATAACTGGTTTATCCTCCCTATTATCTGGGCGATTATTCCTTTTGTTAATATCTTCAACTTTTTAAGAGTTCCCTTTGCTCCGATGGTTTCAAAGGAAGAAAAAACTCCCCTTCGGGAGCTTCTTAGTTCTAAAACCTTTTGTCTTTTCCTTTTGATGATGCTCTGTTCAGGGGCAACGGAAATGACAATTGCCCAGTGGTCCTCTCTTTTTGCAGAAAAAGGCCTTGGAGTTTCAAAGGTAGTGGGCGACCTTTTAGGCCCCGGCCTTTTCGCTCTCTTTATGGGCTCGGGAAGAGTTCTTTATGGCTTTTTGGGGAACAAAATAAATCTTCGTCTTACCCTTATCGGCTCTGCTCTTTTAGGGATTATCTGTTATCTTTTAACTTCCCTCTCCCCATCCCCTGCTATCGCTTTAATCGGCTGTGCGCTTCTTGGCCTTGGGTCAAGCATTCTCTGGCCCGGCTGTTTTTCTCTGGCATCAAGATGCTTTCCAAAAGGGGGAACAACCCTTTTCGGTCTCCTTGCCTTTTTCGGAGATTTAGGTTGCACCTTCGGCCCATACATAGCAGGAATTGTTGCAGATTTAGTTAAGACTTATACATACCTCGGAAATGTTTTAGGGGTAGGACCTGAGCAGGCAGGCCTTAAAGCAGGCATTTTTGTTTCCGTAATTTTCCCTCTTGTTCTTCTTGTGAGCATAAAGAAAATTAACCCTTCAAAAATTGAAAGTTAGAAAAATCATTGACTAAAAAACAGTTTTGTGATACAATTTTTTTGCTGATTAAATGCGGATATGGCGGAATTGGCAGACGCGCATGGTTCAGGTCCATGTGAAAGTAATTTCATGCAGGTTCAAGTCCTGTTATCCGCACCACAACGGAGCAAAGGAAATCTTTGCTCCGACTTTTTTATACCAAAAAAGAGCTTTGAATTACCAAAGCTCTTTTTTCGTTGCAACGCAAAAACATTACAGTAAAATCTATAAATCCCGGCAAAATTTTTCTATCTAATCTCTGCTAAGATGACAGTAATATTATCACTTCCGCCACTTTCATTAGCTCTATCGACTAACTTTCTAGCCCTATCTTTTAAATGCAAATCTGCTTCAAGGATATTACCTATTTCTTCATAGCTGAGCATGTCAGTAAGGCCGTCACTACATAGCATAAACAAATCATCTTTTTCAAGAATAATATTATCAGATATAAATGGTTCTAAAACCATCTCTTCCTGAAAAACTCCCAGGTGTTGCGTAAGCTTAGATTTATCTTTATGTGTTCTAGCCTCATCTTCAGTAATCATGCCTAGATTTACAAGAGTCTGTGCCTGATTATGATCTTCGCTAATTCTTTTAAGTTTGTTCTTTCTAAGCAAAAACACTTTACTGTCGCCAACATTAGATGCGACTGCTTCTTTCTTCTCTGGTGATATACAAAGAAGTGCCATGGTTGAGCCACTTCGTTCTCCGTTATTTTCCTGAATAAAAGTACATATTGCATTATTTGAACTCTGCACATAGGCATTCATGTGCTCATCAAATCTATTTATTAAATTACTATATCTATCCTTATAGCTAATCAGCTTCTTTACAGCAATGTATGATGCAACTTCACCATGTTTTTCTCCACCCATGCCATCGCAGATACATAATATTTGTTCTGATTTCGAAGAAAAATATGATTTTAATATATAGCGTTTCTGTTCCTCGTTGATAAAACCGTTAACATAAAAGTTATCCTGATTAACCTTTCGCTTCTTACCAACAGAAGAACATACAACTGTCTTACACTTCATGTTTATATGCCTCCGATAAGGAAAAGACTATAGCGTGATTGATGCGCTATAGTCACATTCCATCTTAGTTATGAATATATCTGATTACTGCGTTTTTGGGATCTGTTAAATAAACATCGTCACCAACAACAACCATATCCATAAGATAACTTGGAGCAAATGTAACATCGCTGCCCTTACCATTTATTGTTTCGGGGTGCTGATCAGCGGTTACTTTTCCTGCTAATGTTTCGGAAGTTACCGCCTGATATGCGCTATCCATTGATACCCTTCTGACTACATTATAGTCAAGAACATATAAATATCCATTACTATAATCTAATCTTCTTGGTTCAAAGAACATTGCATTTGGTCCATCAACGAACTTAGTTTTTTCATCAGCACCGGCAAAAAGTTTCAATTTGCCTGTCGACAAATTATAGAAATACAATGAACCTTTTATGGTGTTTCCTAAGAAAATATTCCCCTTATCATCAACTGCTAATGTCTTAATTCCGGAATCCAGCTGAGTGATGTAATTGATATCTGCTTTTGCTAAATCAAGCTGGCCGAGATAAGTCTGCCCTACTCCTATGTTGTTATAGATAACATAAAGTTTTCCATCTTTTGAGATGTCAAAGTCTGTGATAGTACTATAAGTCGCCTCAGTTACGAATATACCCTCGGCTCCAGCATCAGTTAACTTTACAATACCATAATATTTAACACCATCTGTGTTCTGGAATTCATTAGTAAGAACATATATTTCATTCTTATAACATCTTACGAGATTGGCAGTTATGTAAGAAGGTTCGAATTCTATTGTTTCGCTCTTACCATTCGCAAGTTTCCTTATCATCCCACTATCAGCAACAATTATATCCCCTTTTGCATTTACAGTTATCCCTTCAGGATCAACGAAAGCCATTGTTGAAAGTCCACTATCATGTTTCTTTCTTTCGCCTGTTCCAGCATAAGTTTCAACTGCATAATTGCCAACATGCTTAAGCGTTGTATCATACACAATCATAACCGTATTGGTCGTTCCATCCCAGCCGACAACTGCATCTAGTGCCTCGGCAAATGCACGAACAGGTATGTATGTTTTATTATTTATAAGCATAGGTGGAACATCTGTTTGCAAAAGCTTTTGTTCCTGATTAGTTCTTTTTACTCTTGTGATATTTTTATTCCCTATCTGCATACTTACGATTGTGCTTTCATTTTTTAAGTTTGCAGTTTGAGTTCCGTTTACCCAAATTACTTCGCATCCCATTGCCTCCCCGATGGCTCGGAGCGGAAGCATTGTTCTTCCATCCACGGCAACAGGCTTATCAGCAGTATAAAGTTCCTTGTTGTTTATCATGATTTTCATGTCGCCGCTTGCTGCGCTTACCGTTCCTGATGCCATCAGTAAAAGCAATACAGAGAATATTACAATTATTTTTTTCATTTCGACACCTCTCCAAAATTAATCAAAATCGATGTATACTTCCGGCATCCCTGCAGGATTACTTGCAGGAGGTGTCGTTTGTTGTGGCTGCACATACTGTTGGGTCTGTGTTGCAGGTTTCTGTGCTGCAGGTTTCTTTTCTGTTACGCTTAGATTATTAGTCACCATCTCATTTTCTATAACTGTCTCTTCTTTAACTTCCGAGTCCTTTTCAGACTCCAATTCTGTATTATTCTCCGAAATAATCGTTTCCTGTTTTTCATCGTCTTCGATTGTATCGACTTCTCCTATGTTGTTTATCATATTAAGCGAACCGACAATCAGCAGAGCAATAACCGCAACTGCCGGGATAATAAATTTCAGAGGATTTTTCTTTTTCGCTTTTGTAGGCTTGGCTGGTGCATTGAATCTGTTTCTTACATCTTCCATAACCTCTGTTGCATCGTCAAATCCCATGATTTCTGTCTGTTCATCCCTAAGATGTTCAGTTCTGTTTGGATTTTTACTGTTAGAAACATAATTTACAGATTTAATGTCAATCGAGTCACCACTCGGAAACATCAAGATTCCTTCGCCTTCGCTATACATTATAGCTTCTAAATCCTCACGCATTTGTGTAGGGCTTGAGTATCTATCATCAGGATTGAAGCTACAAGCTTTCATTGCAATTTCAGCCAATCTGCATCCTGCTTCAACACCAGATGGTGCCGGAAAGTGATGTCCTCCCATTCTCATAATAAGCGCTCTTTCCCTATCGCTATATGAAATAGGATTAGGATACTGAGGCATGAAAGGTGCTCTATTGTGGTTTAACAGTCTGTAGAGAACAACACCCAATGAGTACAAGTCAACACTTGAACCATATGGCTGACCTTTATATACTTCAGGAGCCATATATGTCTGTGTACCAGTCTTTGTTAGCCCTGATTGTGTTTTCTCTACTTCCTTTGCGATACCAAAGTCACCTAGTTTGAAGTCACCGCTATCGGAAATAAAAATATTTTCTGGTTTGATATCTCTATGTATAATATTGTATTTTTGGCAAAGTTCAAGAGCACGGCACATATCAATACCGAGCTTAATTACA